>JBOGWH010000166.1:0-9365 GCA_050692975.1 Actinomycetota bacterium
GGTTCGCATTCTGGATCTCTCCAAGGTGCGGGTTGGGAGAATCGAGAATCCCTCCCACCAAAAACGCGGCGGAGGTTTCGGCGATGACCCGGCGCAGGGGCCCCTCCAGCCCAGGATCGGAAAGCGGGTCGTCGTCAAAGGCGTTCTCCGCCCAGACCACCAGTTCGGGCGTCCGCGGTGCGGCGGTGCGGGTGAGCTCCAGATGGCTTTCAAACACCGTCAGATCGTCGAAGTGGGGATCGTCGGTGTTCTCGGGTACGTCGGCTTGAACCATTGCCACGCGCACCGGTGGGCCCTCGGGCAGGCCCGCAGGCAAGAGTCCCGGCGCCAGGAGCGAAAGCGCCGGAACCGCGGCCAGCCGAAGGGCGCGCCGCCGGTCGCCTCTCCACGCGATGGCCGCCTCCACACCGGCGACCGAAGCCGAGCACATCAACAGAGTCAGGCCCCAAACTCCCGTGTACGAGGCTAGGCGCAGCAAATAGGCGCTGTCGTGGGCGGCGTACCCCAGGCCTCCCCAGGCGAACCCTCCGAACGGAAACCGCGACCGAAGGTACTCCGCCGCAAGGAAGCAGAGCGGAAATACCAACCACGCCGGGCCGCCCCGATCCTTTAACCGGCTGCCCCCGTAAAGCGCCGCAACCACCCAGAAGGTCTGCAGCAGCACCAGCGAGACGTAAGCGGGCCCCCCGAAGAGCCTCATCCACGACACCAGCAACCCGAAGAAGACCAGCCCGAAGGCGGCCCCGGAGGCCGCTACCGACCCCGACGGGCTGCGGCGGAAGACCAGGTACAGCGGGGCCAGGCAGACAAATCCCAGAAACCCGAGGTCGGCAGGAGGAAATGCGAGAAAAGCGGCAACGCCGGCCGCCGACCCGGCGGCCGCGGCGCTGCCTGCTAGACGCAGTCTCGGCAGAGCTTGCGCCGCCGGTCCGCCATCTGGCTGTTGTGTTTCACGAGGTGGCAGCTTGCACAAACGAACTCGTTCGCCTGCTTGGGGGCGGCGCGGATCGAAAGAGTCTCGAGCCGCTCGTCCCCGGTCAGCTCGAGGACCGACTCTTCCTCTTCCTCGACCTCCACCGGCTCGGGCGTTTTGGCGACCAGGTCATCAAGACTCGCATCGGCCTCATCTTCCAGATCGGCGCCTTCCTCGTCTTCTTCGAGTTCGTCGGGAGCCGGGTCCTGAAGGTCGTCCACTGAGTAGTGCCTTTCTTTGATGAATGGTCAAGGGATTATGCGGCATGAGGCGCAATAGTCAAACCGGCCGGCCATTTCTTGACGCTCCCGGTCCACCGGCTTACATTGAGCGCATGCTCAAAAGCGCAGGTGCACCCCAGGAGTTTCCCCTCTCAACCAAGCAGCGAATCGTCGAAGCGGCGTTCCAGACGATTATCGAAGAAGGCTTCGCGGGGACCAGCGCACGCGCGATTGCGCGGCGAGGAGGATTCAACCAGGCGCTGATCTTCTATCACTTCGGGACCCTCAACGACCTGCTGCTTGCCGTCCTCGACAAGTCCAGCGCCGAACGCATGACCCGGTACCGGGAAGCGATCAACCGAAGCAGCAGCCTGCCCGAGAAGATCCATACCGCGACCGAACTCTATCGGGAGGACCTCGATTCCGGTCACATCACCGTCATCTCCGAGCTGATAGCCGGAAGCCTGGCCCGGCCCGACCTGGGGCCTGAGGTCGTCGATCGGCTCCAGCCCTGGATCGACTTTGCAGAGGAGACCATAGCTTTGGTGCTCAGAGATTCGGGCCTGACCGAGGTGATACCTCCAAGGACCCTCGCGTTCGCCGTGGTCGCGCTGTACATCGGCGTCGACCTACTTTCGCATCTGGACAAGGACGACTCCCGGGCGGAGGCGTTGTTCCAAACTGCGGGCGCAATGGGGCCGTTGCTGGCTCCGCTGCTGTCCGAGAACCCCGAAGGCTAAACGCCCGGTGGAGCTTACCGACGCCTCGGGAAAGCCGCTTCAGGAGGTGACCGTCCGGCTTTCCGGCCGGGAGGTCACCGACCTGCTGGTGGCGGCATCGGAAATGGACGACGGGACCCGGGACCATACGGTCATCCGGGACCAGGACGGCTCGTTGCTGGCCGTTTACCTCGACCGTCCGGAAGCCGGGCCGATCGAGAAGGCGATGGACTGGTGGGTGGGCCCGATCGTGTTGCTGGCGGTGGTCCTGGTCGTGATCGGGGCTTTCACCGTGGCCCGCGGGCTCCTGAGGTTGCTCTTCTAGATCTTCAGGCGGAAGGCGTTGGGAACGATCTCGAAGGTCGCCGGAGTTTTCCCCACGACTTCGCCGTCGGTTTCAATCGTGAGCGGCCGCTCGGTTTCGATTGCCACCTTGAGCGACGTGTATTCCCTGATCGCCGCCGCGGGGACGTGGTTGCCCTTGTAGACCTTGGTGAGCGCCTCGATGTAGTCGCGCCTGTTGCCGCGCATGACCAGCACGTCGAACTTCCCGTCGGCCGGGTGGGCCCGGGGGGCGACCCTCATACCTCCCCCGTAAAACTGGGCATTGGCCACGACTAGATCGGTTACTCGGCCCTCGTAGATCCGTTTGTCCAGCGACACCTTCCCGGTGGTCAACCTGAAGCCTGCAAGCGCACCCCAGAAGCCCAGGAGGTACCGCCAGCGCTTTAGCGACCTCGGAAGCCGCCCCGCAAGCCGTGCGACCTCGGCGCCGATGCCCGCCTCGGCGATGTTGGCGAACCAGCGGCTGCGCTGCTCCCCGCCCGCCTGGAAGGTCACGCGACCCGCGTCTACGGCAAAGTACTCCTCGCCGGACAGGTGCCTGGCGGCGTCCTCAGCCTTTGGCGGCAGACCGAAGGTCCTGATGTAGTCGCTGCCCGAGCCGGCCGGGATGACCCCAAGAACCGTTTCCCCGCCGGTATGGGCCGTCAGGATCCCGTTTACGACCTCGTTGATCGTGCCGTCGCCACCGACCGCAATCAGGTACCGGGCGCCGGCCGCCGCTGCACGCGCGGCCAGGTCGATCGACTCCCCCGCCTTGCTGCTCGTCTCGACCCTGTATTCGATCCCGGTGGTGGCAAGCAGCTCATCGAGCAGCCGGAGATCCCGCCCGAATTGCCTGTGTGCGCTGAGCGGGTTGACAATTACTACGGCCTCACCGTACGGCGAGGTCAAGCAGCGAGCTTGCCGGGGGAAATCGAGCCGAGGATCGCCTGCAGGATCTTCGACGGGTCGATGGTCACGGCGCCCTTTGGAGCCTCGATATTTTCCGAGAAGTCCTCAAAATTTAGCCTGAAGCCGAACTTTTCTACGCCCTTTGGGGGCGCCTCTTTGGGATCAACCAGCTTAGCGTTCTTGACGAAGTCGAATTCCAGCTGCGTGAGCCGGTCGTCTTTCACCCAGGCGTCGAGGCGGACCTTTTCGTCGGGCACGTCCTCGGGCTTGAGGCCGAGTCCCGTCCCCGAGCCGGCGAACTCATCGACGAACCGGTTGAGTGCCGGCAGGAACTGCCGCAACGCCACGGTGGCGGCCAGATGCTCTCCCGCTCGGTCCTCACCCACCTTCCGGACCTCGGCGCTCTTATCGAGCGTTCCGGCTAGCTCGGCGATAAGTTTCTTCTGGGCGGCCGTGATCGCCGCCGGGGTGGGACCGGTGGACCCTCCGAATTGCTTGAGTACGGAATCCAGACCGACCAGCTTCAGCCACTTGCCCTCCAGGGCCTCCCGGATGAACTCCAGCCCGGGTTGCCCGGCAATCTGCCTCAGGGCCTCGACATCTGCATCCGGAATCCCGAAAGCCTCGGCCGCTTGATCGAGGTCGGCCCTGGCATACAGGTCCGTCCCGATCGACCTGATCTCAAAAGAATCCACCCCATCGAGATTGACGATGAAGCGGGACCGGCTTTTTTCTGGGTCCTGCGAGCCGGTTGACGATACGGTTACGGATGACTTCAAGAGTTTGTCGAAGATTTCCTGGGGAAACTCAGGATCATCCCCCCGAAGTGCGCGAAGTGAGTCGCGGTCAGACTGGAAGGTGAAAACTACGGAGAGGTTCTGCCGCTGCCCCAGATCTCTGAAAGCGTCGACAAGCTTGCCTTTGTCGCCCCCGCCCGAGCAGGCGGCGGCCAGCATCAGCGCAGCCGCGGTCAGCGCGAACCTTTTCATAACGGCCTCCGTTCTCCCCGACTCCCGCCCGGCCACCCGGCTGGATGTCGACAATCAAGTATTACAGCATCGACGGGCGAAAAATGGCTGAAATGACGGCTGCGCTGGTGGAGCGATTCGCGGCCCGCTACCCGTTCGGGTTCGACGACTTCCAGCTGGAAGCACTTCACGCTCTGGTCACCGGAGAATCGGTCCTGGTTGCCGCCCCGACCGGGTCGGGCAAGACGGTTGTGGGCGAATTTGCGGTGTGGCTGGCGCTTCATCAGGGGGGCAAGGCCTTTTACACCACGCCCCTCAAGGCCCTGTCGAACCAGAAGTTCGACGACCTCTGCACGGTTCACGGGCCCGAGAGCGTGGGGCTGCTGACCGGCGACAATTCCATCAACCCGCAGGCGTCCGCGGTCGTGATGACCACCGAGGTGCTCCGCAACATGATCTACGAGCGGTCGGAGCTGCTAAACGACCTTCACTACGTGATCCTCGACGAGGTCCACTACCTGCAGGATCCCTACCGGGGCGCCGTCTGGGAGGAGGTCATCATCCATCTTCCGCTCGACGTCGAGATAGTGTGCCTTTCGGCGACGGTCTCCAATGCCGAGGAGTTTGCCGACTGGATCCAGACCGTCCGCGGCCCGACGAAAGCGATCATCGAGGAAAAGCGGCCCGTTCGCCTGGAGCATCACTATCTCATCGAGGGCTCACTGCATCCCATGTTCGTAGAGGAAGACGGGCATGCCGCGGCAAACCCCGAGGTCGCCCGCATCGAAACCCGCCTGATGCGCCCGAAGACCCGGAAACGCTCCCGGCGGACGTCGGCTCCCCGTAGAAGGCGCCCCTACCGCAGCGACGTGGCCGAATTGCTCGAATCACATTCGATGCTTCCGGCCATTTACTTCATCTTTTCCCGCAAGGGGTGCAATGCAGCCGTCGGCGAATGCATGCGCCGAAGGGTGGACCTCACCGACGATCCCGAGAAGGCGCGCATCGTCCAATATGCGAGGGCTCAGACCGGGTACCTGCCCGAGGGAGACCTGGAGGTGCTGGGTTACTGGGACTGGCTCGAGGCCCTTTCGAAAGGCATTGCGGCGCACCATGCGGGGCTGATCCCCGTATTCAAAGAGACAGTCGAGGACCTGTTTCAGCAGGGTCTGGTCAAGATCGTCTTTGCGACCGAAACGCTCTCACTCGGCATCAACATGCCGGCCCGCTCGGTGGTGATCGAAAGCCTCTCCAAGTTCACCGGCGAGCGCCACGAGGTCTTGACCCCCGGTGAGTTCACCCAGTTCACCGGCCGCGCGGGCCGCCGGGGAATCGACTCCATCGGCCATGCCGTGGTGCCTCAGCAGGCGGATATCCCATTCATGCAGATTGCCGGGCTCGCCTCGACCCGAACCTATCCCCTGGTCTCCTCCTTCCAGCCGTCGTACAACATGGCCACCAACCTGGTCCGGAATTATTCCCGGGAGGAGTCCGGGCATCTGCTGAACTCGTCGTTCGCGCAGTACCGCAGCGACAAGGAGGTGGTGATCTTAGAGCAATTGATCGAGCGCAACGAGGCGTACCTGGCGTCCTACCGGGAAAAGATGGCCGATTCTTCCGGCCAGCGCCGGGCCCAGTGGGCCTCCCGGGCCTCCCGGCTGGAGCGCCAGAACGACGGCCTGCGTAGGAGAATACGCTCCCACACCGAGATCCTTTCCCGGAAATTCGACCGGATCCTGCAGGTCCTCGAGGAGTTTGGCTACATCCGAGATTTCGGTCTGACGGAGAAGGGATGGATCCTGTCCCGCATCTACAACGAAAACGACCTGCTGGTGGCTGAGTCGCTTCTGCGCGGATGGCTGGAGGACCTCGATCCGCCTGGCCTCGCCGCAATAGCATCGGCATTCGTCTTCGAAAGCCGGGGGCGCTACGAGGTTACGGCCACGCTGCCCACGCCGGGCGCCAAGAAAATCTACGGAAAGATCCACCGTCTTTGGGAGCGAATACGGCGAAAGGAAGAGGAACTGGGCCTGGACCTGACCAGGGGCCCCGAATCCGGCTTCACGCCCAGGGCGTACGACTGGTGCCGGGGAGAGGCGCTCGAGAACCTGATCGACGAGGAGTTCCCGGCTGGGGATTTCATCAGGGCCTGCAAGCAGGTGCTGGATTTACTCAACCAGTTAAAGGCGGCCACGGCCGACCCCGCTCTGCAGGCGGCCCTGGAGGAGGCCTATCGCGGCATCAACCGAGGGGTCGTTGCTTACGCAGGCTTGATCTAGGGGGCCGGGGGCGTAATCTGAGCCGCCGGGTCGGGCGCGGCCGGGGCCGGCGGGGGCGCTTCCTCGGCCGGCAGTTGAATCGGCGGGACCGACGGGTCGGTGGCGGGCTGCCCGGGGACCGCGACCTGAGGCTCCACCAGGTCGTAGCGAATCTTCAGTCTCTCGACCACGCGGTCGCCCAGGGCGACGATGGACTGGCCGTGAGCCATCAAGTTACTGGCGTGCTTGATGGCATCGTCTCTGGCCGGGGGCTCCAGTTTCGCAGCCAGCTGGTAACTCTTAATCGCATCGAGGTAGACGACCGCGGCCTGGACGTACAAAGCGCGGGCATCTTCCAGTTCGCCGAGACTCGCGGGGATCTTGCGGTTGCGCAGGGCAGAGTCGAACTTCCTCACGGCCGCCAGCCAGTCCTCGGTGAATTTGCTGAAGTTCTCTTTGGGGACGATGCCGCCGGTGAACTCCCCGGAACTCTTGGAGCTTGTCTCGATAACCTCCTGCACCGGCACGATGAGGGTTTTAACCCTTCGGTCGAATCGCTGCACCGCCTGAGCCTCGTCCCGGCGAGCGTTGGCCCTTTTGCGCGCATCGAACCCGACCTTGATCAAGATGAGGAGAAGCACCGCCGCGACAATCGCGGCGACCAGGCGGAACCCTTTGCGCCGGTACCATTGCGCCGGGGGGCGCTCCGGAGCCGTCTTCGGCGCCCTTACGGCACCTTTCGCCTTGACCGGTTTGCGCGCGGGAGCATTCTTGGATTTGGCCATTGAAAGGGCAGTCTAACGGACGGGGCTGGGCCCGGCCTCCGGCCGGCCGGGGGCGGCCGGATGGGCGTCCCTTTCGTTTTCCAGCTTGCTTTCCTCGATGGGATAGGCGGCCGGCAACTCCTGGTCGAGGCCGGCTTTCAGCTCTTCGGTAAGCTCGCCGGTGGCCTGCTTGAACTCCCTAAGGGCCCGCCCGGCGCTTCTCGCTACCTCCGGAAGCTTCTTCGGGCCAAACACGATCAACGCGAAGATCGCTATCACCAGCATTTCAGAGATGCCGAAGTTACCCATTGATGGTCAAATTCTAAGCGACGATCTGCGGCGCTGAGGCAACTGCCGGCTTGCCGGGCCCCCGGAGCAGGAACTCAGACCCGGTACCTCTCCAGAAGGCGGCATGCCAGCTCACGCACCCGGTCGTGCAGCCAGCGGGGTTCGAGGATACGGGCGTTTTGGCCGAGCCGGAGAATCAGGCGCTCCAGCCAGGCGGTGCCTCCGGTGCTCAGCGTGATCCGCATCCACCCGTCGTCGATCTCCTCCTGAGACACCAGCGGGTAGTAGTCCATGACCCACGAGGCCTCCGGTGAGATGTCCAGGACGACGGGGACCGACTCGGGCCCCTGCACGTACAGGGATTCGTACTTGGCTAGATCCACCTCTTCGGGGACGGGCGCGGGGTCTGCAAGCATCTCCACCGACTTCATCCGGTCCACCCGGAAGATCCGCTCATCGGTTACCAGGTGGCACCATCCCACCAGGTACCAGTGCCCGGCGGACAGAAAGACCGCCCAGGGGTCGACGTCGCGCTCGGTCACTTCATCTTTCGAAGCCGACTGGTAGACCAGGCGCAGCCGCCGCCGGCTCTCCAGGGCAAGCCTTACCGTCTCGAGCTCCGGCGTTGCCTCCACCCCGATGGCAACTCTCTTCAGAGCCTCGGCGCCGAGTGCATCCCGGATATGTTCGGTGGCGCTGCGCAGCGACGGAGTCCCTGCTCCCGCGGCCTCCATCGCCTGGGCCCCCGAGTAAAGCAGCAGCCCTTCGGCGGGCGTGAGCCGCAACGGCCGTGAGAAGTAGTCGGCCATCCGGATGGTGACGTTGTCGCCGTCTATTACAGCCTCGATCAGGTCACCGGGTCCGTAGCCGGGCAGCCCGCACATGAACAGAAGGTTCAGGTCCGAGATCAGCTGGCTTCGGGCGATCCCGAACCGCTTGCAGACGTCGGAGACCGAGGCGCCCGAGGTCTTGAGAACATAGGGCACCATGAGCAGAAGCCGCCGAAACCGGTCCTCGACCCGTTCAGTTGCAGATGAGGGCAAGGCGCTCCTCCGCACGTTTTCTAAGGTCCGGGGGCTCCAGAATCTCGGCTGCTTCCCCGAACCCCAGGGCCCAGGACACGAAACCCTGGGCGTCGGTCACGTCGATCGAGGCGATCGCACCGGAATCGGTCTGCTCCTCAAACTTCATCCAGCCGTACGAGCGCCGGACCCACCAGGCCGCCGACGGGCCGAAGAGAACCCGGGCGGTGACGGGGTTCTCACCCTGGACAAACGGGGGCAGGTCCAGCGAGGTACCGGTAAAGTCGGCCGGAGCCTCAAAGTCGGGACCGGGATGCGTCGGGTTGGCCAGTTGCACATCGCCGGCGATCCTGTCGAGGCGGAAGGAGCGAACTTCCCCCGACAGTTGGTCCAGACCCGTCAGGTACCACGAGCCGCGCCGATGGATCAGCCGGTATGGATCGAGGGTTCTTTGCCTCTCCCCCGAGCGGCTTCGGTAGCGGAAGGTCACCCGCTTCCTTTCCCCTACCGACCGGAAGCTAAGCGGCAGGTGGGGCGACTCGAGCCCAAGGTCCGCGCTCAGCCAGGAAAGCTCGGCGGGAGCTTCCCCGGGGCTGTCGTGAGCCACCTTGAGCAAGGCACTGCGGGCGGTATTGGGGTCGTTTAGCCGAACGAGCCCGGCGGCCAGCCACAGGGCGGCGACCTCGTCGGGCTGGAGGCTCAGTTCCGGAAGGTAGTAGCGATCCTTGGGGATCCGGTAGCCCTCCTCCTGCTCCCAGGCGTCGGTCCAGCTGCGCTCCAGCGGGATGCCCATCTCGCGAAGTTCTTCTTTGTCCCGCTCGAACATGCGCTTGAACGTGTCCCAGTTGTCCTGCCCATAGCCGGGGATGGTCTCGTAGATCTGCTGGCTGGTGACCGGCTTGGGGGTCTCCAGAAG
>JBOGWH010000167.1:0-2110 GCA_050692975.1 Actinomycetota bacterium
GATTACGTCCGCGTCGAAGGCGTCTATGAATGCTACCGGCGATTTCGTCCGGCTTTGACTTCGGCGAGAAGTTGCTCGGCCCTTTCCGGTTTGATTCCAGGGGAAAGAGCCAGCCGGGCCTTGCGCCCGGTTTTCAGGGCCTCCCGAACCTGTTCGGCTGCCACCGAGGCCACCCCGGACCGACGAGCCCGCAACAGGTCAGGACGGATCATTACGGCGACGGGCCGCCCGTGGCGCGTTATGGTCACTTCTTCTCCTGTGCCGACAAGATCGAGCAATTCCGGCAGCTCCGCTCGGGCCCGGCTTGTATTGATTCTGTGCACGTAAAATATTGTACAGGACAACACTTTAGTGTACAAACCATGGATTGCGGGTTCAGTCTTTAAACAATCAGCCCGCAGGAGCGGGCCATTGCGGCCAGCTCGGTCAGCGTGCGGGCCCCGCTTTTGACCAGCATCTTGTGCAGATGGTTCTTGACGGTCCCGGGCGCTATGAAGAGCTGCTCGGCGACCTCCTTCTTGGAATGGCCAAGGCTAAGAAGCGTAAGGACTACAATCTCTCGCTCAGTCAGGTTTTTCAGCCGGTTCCATATGAGCAGGTTGTCCTGGTACTTCTTGTCTATCTTGGCCAGCAAGCGGCCCGTCTCTTCCGCATAAATAGGCGTTTCCCCGGTATGGGCCCGACGGATTGCCTCGGCGATTTCGGGCACGAGCAGGCTTTTTGGGAGAAAGCCGGCGACCCCAGCATCCAGTGCTTCTTGAATGTGGCGTGGTCCGTGGAACCAGCTGAGAACGATCACTTTCTGGCCGCGGGCCTGTGAAAGGATCATCTTCGTGGTCGCCGAGCCTTCCATGCCCGGAAGCCAGTAATCCACCAGGGCAACATCGGGCTTGACCTTCACCACGGCCTTGACCGCATCCTGCGCTGAAGTCGGGTGATCGAAGAGAACCTCGATATCAGGCTGAAGCCGCAGCGAAATGGCCAGCGCATCGGAGAAGCTCAGCTGGCTGTCGGCGACGAGAACTTTGATCCGCGCCACGCGGTCAGCTTAATGCGCTGTGCCGCTTGTACAGCCCAAATCCCCGGTTGACGGCCCGAATATACCGAAAGGCACACGCTTATCCGTCGGACCTGATGGGTCTCAGGCGTAAACGACGGTAGCTGCAAAAAACACCTACCAAAAGGTACACGCCCTAGCCCTAGACAACCGTCGACTCGCGACGTAGAAACACCTTTCCAACTTATTGGATGTTGGCATTTGCCCACCAGGGCGGGAGGAGAAATCCGTATGAAGCTGCAGTTCAGTGCCGTCTCGAAGTTGATTGCTGTGGCCAGCGCCGTTGGCCTCGTGGTTTACGGTGGAGGTTTTGTCGTGAACCAGGTCGCCGACCAGATGGTCGATTGGCAAGCGAAGCAGGACGCCTCATCCGGCCAGGCCGCGGCTCGTGCCGCCTATGGCCGTCTGCCGCTCAGCTTTGAGCCAAACCGGGGCCAGACCGACTCGCAGGTAGAATTCCTGGCCCGCGGCAAGGGTTACACCCTTTTCCTGACTCCCAAAGAGGCGGTGATTTCGCTGCTCAAAGGCCAGCCGGCCGGCTCACAGTCCGCCGGTTCCGTCTCTGGTGAGCGAAGCGTCGTCCGCATGCGCCTGATCGGCGCCAACCCGGCCGCCAAGGCGTCCGGCCAGAAGCTTCTTGCGGGCAAGGTCAACTACCTGATGGGCAAGGTCCGTTCAGCCTGGCGCACCGGAATTCCCACCTTCGGCAGGGTGGCCTTCCAGGGCGTCTACCCCGGCGTCAACATGCTCTACTACGGCGACAGGCAGGGCCAGCTCGAATACGACTTCGTGGTGGCCCCCGGGGCCGACCCGAGCGCCATTCGACTCTCCTTCGAGGGGGCGCAGGGGCTGTCCCTGGACTCCAAAGGCGACCTGATAATCCAAACCGGGGGCGCCGAGCTGCGCCAGCACAAGCCCCGCCTCTACCAGATGATCAACGGCAAGAGGCACGCGGTCGCGGGCAAGTTCACCCTAAGCGGTTCAAATGAGGTTGGCTTCAAGATCGGCTCGTACTCGCACTCACGCCCCCTGATTATCGACCCGACGCTGTCC
>JBOGWH010000168.1:0-1439 GCA_050692975.1 Actinomycetota bacterium
GGTGACGGCCCAGGACCTGAGCGCCACGATCGCCGCCTTCCTCGGTGCGTCGGGGGAATCGTTCGGAAACGGCCATGTGGTGAGTTCCGAGGCCGCAAGCGGCAATCTGCTCGACAAGCTCATCTACGTCAACGACCGGGTGACCGTCAACGACAAAATGAGATTCTCCTTTTCCCTCGGGTTGATCATCCTGGACCTGATTCTGTTCCCGCTGGGTTTGTTTTTCCTGCGAAAGGGCGGCCTGCCGGTGTGGCTTAAGTGGCTGATGGTAACCGCCGTAGCTTTCCCGCTTATGACGCATCTCAGCAAGACGCCGATATGGCAACTGGGCACGGTGGGAAGCGGAGCCGTGATCATCGGGGCCAGCATGGCCGTGGCCGGCTTTCTGGTTATGGCCGATCGATCAAATCTCATCCGCGCGGCGTGGATCATCCCGGCCGCCGGCGCCCTGTTCTTTCTCGTCGACCTCGCCGCAGGGGCTCCCGCACAGCTGGACACAATTTTTGGATACACGTCGGTCAGCGGGGCCCGCTTCTACGGCATCGGCAACCTGGGCTTCGCGATGTTTGCCGCGTCGATCCTCATGCTCGCCGGCATGATTGCCGAGCGCGACCACTACTGGCGGTGGGTGGCTCTCGGCGCGGTTGCTCTGGCTTCCTTTTGGGCGGCCGCTCCGCGGTTCGGAGCAGACGTTGGAGGGACGCTGGCGATGGTTCCAGTCCTGCTGATCTTCGGGGTCGGCCTGATCTTCAAGAAGCGGATCCCCTGGCGGCGCCTGCCGGCGGTTGCCCTGGCGGGCTTTGGCGTGGTGGCCGTCCTGGGGTTGATCGAGCTTGCTCGCCCGGTGGCGGAGCGGACCCATCTCGGCAACTTCTTCGCGGGCTGGATCGAGGAGCCCGGGGCCTCCGCCGCCCTGCTGCGGCGCAAGATCGTGTCCTCGGCGACTTTCGGCATCCTTCCCTGGGGCCTGGTCGTCCCGGCCACGATCATTGTGCTCGTGGTCATAAGCCGCCGCTACACTCAGCTTTGGCAGGGATTAATCGGTCGCCGGCCCTATTTCCGGACGACACTGGAGGCTTTAATCGCGGCTGCAATCGGCGGCTCGGTTTTCAACGACTCCGGAGTAACCGTCGGGGGAATGGTCCTGGCGCTGGCCGTGCCGTGGGTCTTTTTGCTGGCCAATCAGTCGCAGGCCGCCGCACCGGTGCAGGAAGAAAGGGCGGCCCAGGTGGGCGGCCCTGTACTCAGCGACGGCTGAGCGGCAGGCGACGGCGGGGCCCAACGATTCTGGGCACCAGCGCCCTCACGAGATCCCACCCCTGAACCGCCCGGTGGGCAAACCCGGACAGGGTTCTGCCGTAATGGCGATGGTCCATGTCGACCGGCTGTTCGAGGATCCTGAAGCCCATTGCGGCCGAGTCCGCGGTAAAGGCCGGATT
>JBOGWH010000169.1:0-3616 GCA_050692975.1 Actinomycetota bacterium
CTGCTGCGCACCAAGAGGCAGCTGGAACAAAAATGGGCCGATCTGGTTTACGAGGGCCACTGGTTCTCCCCGCTCAAGGAATCGATCGACGCGTTCATTGCGGCCACGTCGCCGCACGTGAGCGGAACCGTGCGCCTGAAGGCCGAGGCCGGATCCATCCGGGTGGTCGGTCGCTCTTCCGGAGAGTCACTTTACGACGAGGGGCTGGCAAGCTACTCGGCCTCGGATACATTCGATCACCGAGCCGCCGGCGGATTTTTGAAACTCTGGAGCCTTCCGGCGAGGGTTTGGGGCGGGCGGCACCCTCCCGACCCGAAGGTATGAGCGGCCCGCTGTGGAAGGGCAGATTTTCCCGGAGGCCCGACGAGGCGCTCATGGCGCTCTCCCGGTCCATCGATTTCGACCGAAGGCTGTGGCCTCAGGACCTCGCGGCCACCCGCGCCCATGCCCGCAACCTCGCGAGGGGAGATCTTCTGGAGCCGGAAGAACTGGAGAACGTGCTCACGGCCCTCGATGAAGCGGGCAGCTTGCTGGAGTCGGGAGACTTCGAGTTTCATCCCGACGACGAGGACATCCACTCCGCCATCGAGCGATTCCTCACCGACAGGCTGGGGGATAGCGGAGCTCGGATCCACGCCGGCAGGTCCCGCAACGACCTGGTTGCAACCGACCTCAGGATGTGGGTCAAACAGGCCTGCCGCGACACCGCGGCGAACATAACCGCCTTACAGTCCTGCCTGATCGGCAAGGCCCGCGAGTACCGGTCGGCGGTAATGCCCGGCTATACCCACACGCAGAGGGCGCAGCCGGTTTCCCCTGCCCATCCTCTGCTTGCGCACGCGTTTGCACTGGGCCGCGACTTCGACCGTTTTCGGCGCGCTTACGAGGCCGCGGACGTTTGCCCCCTGGGCGCCGCGGCCTTCGCAGGTACGTCTCTGCCTCTTGATCCCGTTTGGACGGCCGGCGAGCTGAGATTTTCTCGCGCTTTCGACAATGCCGCCGATGCGGTCTCCGACCGGGACTTTGCGCTGGAGTTTCTGTCGGCCTCGGCGATCGCGGGAGTGCATCTCTCGGGCCTCGCCGAGGAGATCGTTCTGTGGACATCATCGGAATTCGGGTTCGCGCAGCTCGACGACGCCTTCGCAACCGGGTCCAGCATCATGCCTCAGAAGAAGAACCCCGACGTCGCCGAGCTAACCCGGGCCAAGGCGGCCCGTCTGACTGCCGATCTCGTGCATCTCCTCGGCGTCCTGAAAGGCCTGCCCCTTGCGTACAACCGCGACCTTCAGGAGGACAAAGAGGCGGTATTCGATGCGGCCGACTGCCTCGCCGCGGTCCTCCCGGCTCTCGCCGGGGCCGTTGAGTCGATGACCTTCGATGTTCGGCGGATGCATGAAGCCGCCGCAGCCTCGGCGGCCACTGCGACCGATCTTGCGGAGGCTCTGGTTATGAAAAACGTGCCATTTAGGCGGGCGCACGAAGCAGTCGGGGGGCTGGTCGCTGCGGTTTCCGCAGAGGGGTTGAGCCTGGCAGAGGCAACCGACGATCAACTTGAGCAGGCGCACCCGCAGCTGTCCCGGGAAATGCTCTCCACGATCGACCCCGCCGCTTCCGCAGGCTCCCGTACCTCTCATGGGGGAACTGCGCCCGAAAGGATCGACGATCAGATTGCCGCCCTCGGGGAGATCGATGCCGTCCAGCGAGCCTGGCTGGAAAGCGCCTGAACCGCAAACGATACATCGCAGTTATAGGGGCCGGGGATGCGGGTCCGGATCTGATGCGACTTGCCGAAGAAGTTGGGGAGCTTGTTGCCGGGGCGGGGGCCGTCCTGGTCTCGGGAGGGCTGGGCGGCGTCATGGAGGCATCGTGCAGGGGAGCGGTCACCAACGGCGGCCTGACCGTCGGCTTCCTGCCGGGGCTTTCGCGCCACGAGGCCAACCCCCACGTGTCGATCGCGTTTCCAACGGGAATGGGCGAAGGGCGCAACCATCTCGTGGTCCGGGCCTCCGACGGCCTGATCGCCGTCGGCGGCGGGTTCGGAACTCTCTCAGAAATTGCTCTGTCTCTCAAGCTGGGCAAGCCGCTGGTCGGCCTGGAGACCTGGCGAGCAAGCATCGGAGACACCGATGCCGATTTTCCGCGAGCGGCTTCGGCGCGGGAGGCAGTGGAAATCCTGCTCCAGCTACTAGCCATCGCCTAAAAGTATTTCTAAGAAAATTGGCTTTCCTCGCCTTTCTGTAGGCAACTGGACGGAAATCGCTCTGTAGGCAACTGGGCGGAAGTCGCCTTGAAGGTATCCAGATTGGCCATCTGCTTCCGCCGCAGCAGGTAGATCGTCAAGATCAGAGCCGCTGCTGCATGGTGGCCCGTAGTCCCTGTGGTTGATCAGTCGGACCTTGCTGTGGCTGATCAGTCGGACCTTGCTGTGGTTGATTGCCCGAACATACGGCGGCACTATCACTCAACCCGAACATGTGTTCTATTCTAGATTCCGGGTACGACAAAGGACCCCGATTTGGCGGCGGTTTTAAAAAAATTCAAAAAAAGAAACGTATTGTCTGGCCTATCCGGATCTCAGGCCCCAAGAACCGGTGACCACCTACGGCTACAACAACGCCGATGAGCTGATGTCGGTCACCGCGCCCGACTAGTCGGTGCCCTCCTTCGCTTACGATGATTCGGCAAATATGATCACCCGCACCGATGCCAAAACCATGCGGCGAGCTACGAGTACGACACCGCCGGCAGGCTGTCGGCTACGGTTTCCCCGATCGGCCGGCGCATTTTGGTTCCAGTACGAGCGAGACGGGGTAGGGGCGACGCTGCGAAGCTACCTCAATGCCGGCCAGCCGCTGGCGATGAGCAACTCCAAGGGGACGTTTTACTTCCACCGCGACGGCCTCGGCAGCGTTGTCAACCTGACTGACTCTGCGGCTAAGGCCCAGTGGAGCTACGGGTACGAGCCGTTCGGGGGCGCCAGCTTTGTGACCAAGAACAACTCGCAGGCCCCCGACAACCCTTTGCGGTACACCGTCAACGTCCGGACGTGGACAGGTTTATGTCGACCCTGATAATCCGGGCCGGCAAATCCGGGTAATGCCTGGGTATCCGTCCGGGAGTCGGCCTAATCTAATTACGCAGGGCCCTTTACGCGGTCATTTCCCAAAATGGGGCTGTTACCAAAGTCCCCCTCGCCGGTAACCCAGTTCTGTGAGCGAATTGGAAGACCGGGTGAATTGGCTAACCCAGGAGGTCGACGACTTGCTCAGAGAGACGGCGGTGGGCTTATACGAATTCCTGTGGCTCCTGAAGCCGGAGGGAGTTGTTGATGAAGAAGAAGCGTTGGAAATCTCGACTCGCTCCCTAGAACGCCTGCTTTCTTCCCCAGGCCGGCGCTTGGTGGTCCTGAAATGGCCACCACGGGAAATTCTCAGAACCTTAAGTTTTGAGGAAGTTCGACCTTCACACTGGCGGCCCCCGGAGGAGCACGGAGAGTACGTGGCGATTGTTTCTACATGACAGATGTCACCTGCAACCGACGAATTCAGGATCCACGTAGAAAACCCGGCCCCCGGGAAGAGGGCCGGACAATTACATTTGCAGGACATCCGTGGAA
>JBOGWH010000170.1:0-7338 GCA_050692975.1 Actinomycetota bacterium
TCATCGCAGCCGAGCCCGAGCCGGCCGAGGCCGCTGAAGGCGAAGAGGGCGAGGAGGGCGCCGAAGGCGCCCCCGGCGGCGAGGCAGAAGGCGAGGCTGCGGCCGCAGAGGGCGAATCTCCCGAGGGTTAAAACCCGCCGCTCAGGCGGCGTGAGTGAAGATCCACTTTCGGGTCTGGGAGTCCAGCTCTGGTTCGGTTAGGCCGTAAACCCTTTTCAGTTGCTGCTGGGATGCCGCGGCGATGTCCCCCGGCAGTGCACCACCGGACGGGAGGCGTTTGAAGCTGCGGTAGAACTCCCAGAACTTCCCGGACCCGTATGCGTCCACGAGGTGCAACACCGCGGCGTTGGCGTAGGGATAGGCCGCTCCGGGCAGGTTGCGGTGCGGGGCAATCTCGTAGATATTGATTTCGTCGAGGGCTTCCCGCCGGACGATATCCCGCCAGGCCTCGCTCCTTGCTTCCCCCGACAGGTACATCGCGGCGCCCTCGATCACCCAGCCGCTGGTTACCGAGGTCGTGTAACGCAGCAGCGCCAGGTGGCCCAGTTCGTGGCGAAAGACCTGGATTGGTGAGACGTCCCCGCTGTGGGTGGCGACCTTGCGGCTTGGGTCCTGCAGGGTCTGGGCCATATTCACCAGCAGGTAGCGGTTGCGGGGGACCTCTGCGCCCCCCTGGCTAAAGCCTGCCAGGGCCAGGACTCCATCGGGGATCGCCTCGCCCTCGAACTCCGAGAACTGGGCGCCGTCGGCCGCAAGGACGAGCAGGTATTTCGTATCGGGAACCAGCGTCAGTTTGCCGGTGACGTCGGTGCGGGCCTCCTCCGCCAGTGCAATGGCCTCATCAACGCGCTGCAGGCCGGGCCGGTGCAAAACCAGGAACCTTCTGGTTTCCCGGGTGGCCACCGGCCCGGTCACCCAGGGAGGCGGCGTAGCCTTGGGGCTGCGGTCGGCGCCGGTTATTCTCCAGCCCTGTTCGGTCTTCTCGAGGTCGTAGATCACAGTGAAAAAGAAGAGGTTGTCCTCCGGCAGACCCCTGTACCGGAACGTGACGTGCGTTTCCACATCGGTAAATCTCGTAGCATGGAGACTCTGGCTGGTTTCCGGCGAGAAAACGAACCCGAATGTGGCGAGCGGGACCTTTTGGGCCCCATCGAAAATCGCAGCTTCGGGCGGGAGGGCCGGTTCCGACAACGGTGCAAGGAAGGCCTTGCGGTCGCCCTTGATCAGCGCGGAGGCCCGTCTGCGCAGCAGTTCCCTGACCTCCTGCACCGAATTCTTCTCAACGGTCCCGCCGGTTCCCTGCTCCTCGACTCGGGGCCCGCACGCCGCAGTCACGACGATAAGGACGGCGGCAAGGGCACGGCCGATCCGTCTGACAAGAGTCTGGTTGTCGGTGATGTTTCTCCCCTTCAATTTGAGCCGAGTAAAGAATAGGAGAGATGGGCGGGAACCCAGGGGAGGGGCACGTTTGAGAAGATGGCCTTTGGCTTCAGGCGTCGGCCGGAAAAAGGCGAAAGACATCCTCTCCGCCTAGAGGTTTTACGGCGCGGAAGTGACGAAAATCGAAGGTCGCCACCGAAATAGTCTTCAAGCGGCCGGCCAGCACAATTAATGAAGCATCCGCCAGGGAAAGCCCGAGATCCCCATAACTGTTGGCCACCCGTGCGCAGTCTCCCGCTGCGCCGTCCCACCACCCCCTTGTCGGATCCCGACGGAGCAACCACCGTCAACCGCACCGCCACGCCGGACGATGACGAGACGTTTCCTTCGTGGTCTCCCGCGAACACGGAGATTGCTTTTACCAGGGGGGCGGCCGGCTCCCGCGACATCTTTGTGATGAACTCGGACGGGGTGCTTCCGGCCACCCAGCTGACGACGGCGCAGGGTGACGACTTCGACCCCTCTTTCCGGGGGGAGCAGGTACTGCCCACCCTGGACCCCGACGAAGGAGAGGAAGAATTCCTCGAGGCGATCGATGAGTTCGATTGCTCCGACTTCCAGACCCAGGAAGAGGCCCAGCGCGTTTTGGACTCCGACAGGACCGACCCGAACCAGTTGGATGCTGACGACGACGGTATCGCTTGCGAGACCCTCCCCAGAGCCCAGGTCGCGGCGGCCACTGTGGCCGCGCCGGTGGCGACTCCGGTTGTCGCCAAGCCCAAGCTCACGGGCTAATGCCCGGGCGGTCCTGCTTGCCGCCGCGTTGCTGGCCGCCTGCGCCCCGGAGCACCCGGCCCCCCAGCTAGCCCGACGGTGGGTCGAGCCCCCCGACGAGCGTGTCCCCCCTTCCCGGGCGCCTCTTTTGATCACACCTGCCCCCGCCCCCGCGCCTGCGGAGCCGGCCGGTTCTGCCCCCTGCTTGAGACCGGCTCCTTCCGTGGCGGCCGCTGCGAGCCTGGTCGCCCAGGCCTCGACGCCGGAAGTGGTGGTCTTTTCGAGCCCGGCGGCTCCCGATCAGCTGCGCACGCTCAAGCACCCACAGCCGTCGGGAGCCCCCTTGGTTTTCCTCGTTCTGGATAGGGGCCAGGGCATGCTCAAGGTCCTGCTCCCGGTGCGTCCCAACGGCACGACCGGATGGATCAGAGAAACCCAGGTGAGTATCTCCTCCCACGACTTCAGGATCGTCGTTGAGCTTGACGACCACTGCATAACCGCCTTCAAGGGCGGCCGGGTCATGTTGCGGGAGCCGGTGGGAGTCGGCAGAGCCAACACCCCCACCCCAGGAGGTCTGTACTACCTCAAGGAGCTGTACCGTCCCCCCAACCCCCGGACCGAGTACGGGCCCTTCGCCTACTCGCTGTCTGGATTCTCCTGACGCACTGACGAGGTTTCAGGGCGGAGAAGCCGTGATCGGTATCCACGGCAACAACAACCCCTCCAGCCTTGGACGAGACGTAAGCTCGGGGTGTATCCGGATGAGCAACCCGGGAATCGAAAGGCTCGCCAGGGAGCTACCGCTGGGGGTCCCCGTCGAGATTCGACTCTGACCCGACGTACCCGCGGCGGCTGTTGAGTCGCCGGGTGTGGGTCTGCGTTGGGTGCAGATGGTCGGGTTCGGCGAGGATAAGTGCTCGGATACCCTCTTGACCCCAATATTGCGATTAGCACCCGTTCCAAGATTTGGTTGTCCGTGAGCCCTTGCCACCGGAGGCCCAGTGCAAGGGGACGGGCTGGGCTGCGCGTGCGGTCTCTGATAGAGTCCAAAACCAAGGCACTCACACGAAGGTCACGGGGGGCTAAATGCTCGGGGGTTTTTCACGCAGGGTTGCAGCAACGGCTGTCGCCGTCGGCCTAGCCGCCCCAGCAGCCCCAGCCACCCCAGCAGCTATCGCCCAGACAAGCGAATGCTTCCCAGCTCCCGGCGGTTCCCCCACTCCCCCCTTCCAAGGGTCGACGTTTGGCATCTATGAGAACTACCGGACCGTGTCCCCCGGCCTCTCGGTGGCGGCAGGCGACTTCAACGGCGACGGCCGCACCGATGCGGCGATGACCACCGGGTACACCTCGGGCATCGACTCCGACCTTCGGCTGCTCGTCTACCACCAGCAGCCCGGCGGCACCATCGGGACCCCGGTCACCCTGGCAACCGACGCGCGCCCGGGCGACGAGATGGGCCTTGCCGCCGGCGACCTAAACGGCGACGGCCACACTGATGCCGCGGTGGCCACGGCACGGGGCATCGACATCTTCTACCAGGACAACCGCAAGCTAACCGGCCCTATGCTGGTGCCCACATCGTCGGCGGCGCATCAGGTGGAGATCGCTGAGGTCACCGGCGACTCCAGGGCGGACATGGTTGTGGCCACCTCCTCGGGCATCGTGCTGCTTACCGACTCCCCGTTGCCGGTGGGCCTGCCGATCAGCCCCTCATCGCTGCCACCCCCCATCGGGCAGGCCTACTACGAGCGCCGGGTTACCGATCAGCCCCAGGCCGAGGTCGAGGTCGGCGACGTCACCGGCGACCGCCTCAAAGACATCGTGGCGTTTTCAGACCGCACCCTCAGTGTCTTCGCTCAGAACTCCCCGGGCAGCTTCGCCGCCGCTTCCTACTCAGCCGCTCCCCAGGGCTGCCCCGGCGGCGGGGGCCTTGAAATTGCAGACTTCAACTCAGATCGACTGAACGACATCGCCTTGTCCATGACCGGACGTGACGCCGATGCGGTAGTTCAGATCTTCCACCAGACCACCGGCGGCGGGCTTGCCGCCCCCGTGGCTTCAAGAGGCCGGGACATGCCCGAGACGCTGGAGGCATCCGACTTTAACAGCGACGGCCTCTCCGACCTCGCCATCCTGCACGGCGGCGGCGAGGGGCGCCTGGGGCTGGCGACCCAAAACTTCGGTCATCTCGGCCTGCCCACGCTCACTCCGATACCGGCCCCCGCCCACTGGGGCCCCAAGGCCCTAGCGGTGGGAGATCTAAACGGCGACGGCCTGAAGGATGTCGCCGTTGCCGCCCCCGGCGGCGGCCTGGCGGTGGTCCCCCAGCTGGCCGAGACCGTCACCGATGTCGGCGTGTCGATGATCGCCACGCCGCAGAAGGTCAAAACCGGGGCTTTGGTGACCTACGACGTCACCGTCACCAACAACGGCCCGGCCGACCACTCCAATGTGCTGCTCTCGGACATTCTCCCCGCCGGCACCCAGTTCGCCGGAGTTTCCACCACTCAGGGCAGCTGCAGCTTTGAGACCTCGGTCTCCTGCGAGCTGGAGGGGCTGCGGCCGGCAGCTTCCGCGCACGTCACCGTGGTGCTGAAAATGGTGACCGGCGGCAAGGCGACGGTGACCAACACCGTTTATCTCGGCGGCGGCCAGCCCGACCCCGACCTGTCCAACAACTCCGCCTCGGCCTCGGTGAGCGTCACCGGCAGGTAAGCAAGCAACAGGATCTAGACCGAGGGGCATAAACCGCTCGAAACGAGGGCGCGTGACGGAATTCCATCAGGGCTGCCTGCCCAAGCGTTGCGCGGCCAGATGGTAGACCGCAAGGTCCCGGCGGGGGCCCACCGAGATGATTTCCAGGATTTCAGGAGAGTTGGCGGCGGGAAGCAGGCGATAGACGAACGCCATATCCGGTGCCGTCGGGGCCCAGCACCCTGACCGACATGATCCGGGCTGCATGTGGTTTCAGCGCGCTGGCCGATCCGGTGCGAGAAAGTCTGGTTGGTGGTGATGTTTTCTCTCCCCTCGTTTTAAGCCGAGTAAAGCGATAGGTGAGATGGATGGTCATCCCAGGGGAGGGGCACGTTTGAGAAAATGAGCCAATGGCGGATTGGCTTGTGATCGGTCTGGGCAACCCGGGCCTGAGATACGACTCGACGCGGCACAACGCCGGGGGCCGGGCCGTAAGCATCCTTGCCAAAAAGCTCGCCCATCCCCTCAAGCCGGCGCGGGGCAAGCTCCGTCCCGGCAAGCCCCCGGCAGAAATTGCGGAGATCAAGTTCGCCGTCTTCCGCCTGGTACTTGCTCGCCCGACCACATTCATGAACGAAAGCGGAAGGGCGGCTTCGGGGCTCCTTCGCTGGTTCAAGATCCAGCCGGAGAACATGGTCGTGGTCCACGACGACATCGATCTGAAGGCCGGCGCCCTGGTGATCAAAAAGGGCGGAGGAAGCGGCGGCCACCGCGGCATCGAGTCGATCGGCCGGTCGACAGGCTCGGTCGAATTCTACCGCGTGCGCATCGGCGTGGGCCGGCCGGAGGCCGGAGATCACGACCCCGCCGAGTACGTTTTAGACCAGATGTCTAAAAGTGCCGCCGAAATGCTCGCCCCGACCGAGGAAATGGCTGCCGAGGCCGCGCTGTGCCTGGTCGAAAAAGGCCTCGACGAGGCCGTAAGCAAGTACAACAGCCGGGACGGAAGGATATAGGGGATGAACCAGATGGCAAGCGATCCGGGCAAGGTGGAAAAGATCACCGCCTTACTGCACGAGGCCGGGAAGAATCACCACAGCGTCTACCGGATCACCGACGGGGCCCACGACGACTGGGCCTCGTGGTACTCGCAGTGGCTGATCGAGCTTTCCGAGTTGCCGGAGATACTCGGGACCAAGCCGGTGCCCAGTGAACTCACCTGGCTGCTGGTGAAACTCGGCAAGGAGTACGACGAGGCGGAGGCCGGTATGCCCTGGCAGAGCTGGTACGCCGGCAAGATAGCCGAGCACTTCGCCGCTTGAAGCAGCTTCTCAAGATCTGGGAGCGTAGCGACCTCCTAGACCGGATCGTTTCCGAGGGCCAGGCGGGGGTTCCCGACGTCGTGCGCCCGATCACCATCGCCGGTTTGGCCGACAAGGCGCCCGTCACCGTGGTGGTGGTTCCCAGGAGCCGGGACGCGGAGTCGCTGGCCTCGGCGATGGAGGCGTGGGCCGACCCGGGCGACGTGGCCGTTTTCCCGGCGTGGGAGGTCGTTCCGGGCGAGGCCCTGTCCCCAAGTCTGGAGACGATGGGGCGGCGCATCCGAATCGCCCGCGATCTCAAAGCAACGCCCCCGAAAATCATCATCGCCTCGGTCCGAGCGGTGCTCCAGAAGATGGCGCCCCCACCCGATGATTCCCTGAAGCTGGCAAAAGGGGGCACCGCCGACCTGGACGAAATCGCCGCCGCCCTCGTCGCATTCGGATACGACCGTAATTACCTGGTCGAGAGGCCGGGTGAGTTCTCGGTACGCGGCGGCATCGTAGACGTCTTTGTTCCCGACCGCAGCCATCCCGTGCGAATCGACCTGTTCGGCGACGAGATCTCAGACCTCCGCCAATTCTCGGTGTCCAGCCAGCGCAGCGGCGCCCCCCTCGATGAGCTCGAAGTCGTCGCGTGCCGGGAGCTGCGGCCCGGACCCCAAGTTGCAGAAGCCGCAAAGGCTGCGGCACAGCGTTACCGGGATGAAGACCGCGCCGGCGACCTCGAGAAACTCGCTCAAGGACTTGTCTTCCCCGGCATGGAGAGCTACCTTTCTGTGGTCGCGGGGCCTTTGGCCGACCTTACGGAATTCCTGCCAGAGGGGGCGCGGGTGCTCGCGGCCGACCCGAAGCAGTGCCGTGACCGCGGCAGCGACTTTTTGACCCAGGCCCATGAATGGGCCGGGGACCTTGCCGAAGGAATGTTCGGCTCGATTGAGGAAATCTTCGACAGGACCGGCCCGGTTGAGCTGTGGCCTTACGCGCGGGGGGCGGGCGGTATCGACCTGGAAGTCCGGGGATGGGACGACTTCGCAGGTCAGGTCGACCAGCTTGCCGGCGAGCTGTCGCGGTTGAGACACCAGGGCGTGACGATCGCCGTGGCGGCAGGTCAAATGGCGCCGCGGGCGTCGGAGATTCTGAGCGAGGCGGGGCTCGGGTTGCCGCT
>JBOGWH010000171.1:0-4593 GCA_050692975.1 Actinomycetota bacterium
CGCATTTCCTACCGAGAAGCAGACGGTCGCTCCCGATGTTTTAAAGGAGGTCGCCGTTCCGGCCGGGAGGCAGACCGCCGTGAAAGTGGCGGACTTTGTTCCCAGGGGGACGAAGCACTCGGTGCGGGTAATTTCCACCAACGACGTCCCCGTCGTGGCCGAAAGGACCACCATCGCCGCCGTGCCGGGGGGCCGGGGCTACGAAACCGCACCCGGTGTTCCGAGGGGGGCCCGCAGGTGGGCGATTTCGGCAGGAGCGCTGCCGGCGGCGCAGGAATCTCTGGCAATAGTCGGTGCGGGCGGAAGCCCCGTGGCGGTCAAGGTCACGGTCGTCACCGATAAGGGCCGCAGCATAGCCGCATTGGCCGGCCTCAAAGCGTTCGCGGACCGCAGGACCACCGTGGACCTCGAGCCGCTGCTGGCGGGAGGAGCGAGCACTTTTATCCTCGAGGCATCCGGGCCTTTTGCCGTCGAATCGGCCGCTGTGGCCGGGGCCCCCTACTCGGACCTCGGCGGCTCCCCCGGTACTCCGCTGGAGTGAACCGCGGGGCTTTCGGCCGTCAAATGTGCCTGGGGGTTGAGATTTTCGCTGGCATCGACGGAGAATTTGGCGTATAAGTAGTAGTCCGCAGGAGCGTGGGCTCCGCCATCAGTCCGTCGCCACGTCGGCGACAAGGCAATTCCAGGGGGGGCTTGTCCGGCGTTGTGCCGCTAGATGGCGGAAACATATACTAGGGCCGCTTAAGTCCCGGCTAGATCCGTAGAGAGGAGAATTAGTGGGCATCTTGAGGAACGCCATGGTGTACCTGGGATTCGTCGACGACGATCTCGAAGAGGAAATAGGCGAGTACCAGGATTCCTTCCAGGAAGCACTCCCTACCATTCGAAAGATTCCGGCCTCCGAGGTTTCGGTTGTCCGGCCGGTGCGGCGGACCCGCCCGATCGATCAAGTCCACATCATCGAGCCGGTCTCTTACGAGGACGCTGCCGAAATCGGCAACAAGCTGCGCGACTCGGTACCGGTGATCATGAACCTCAAGACCGCCGAGGAGGAGCTGCAGCGGCGTGTGATGGCGTTTGCCTGCGGGCTTGTTTACGGGCTCGGCGGAGCGCTGCAGAAGCTGATGCCGAAGGTGTACCTCGTGACGCCGGCCAACGTGGACGTGTCCATGGAGGATCGCAGGCGGCTGGCCGCCACCGTAAAGGGCGTCGGGGGCTCCTCCCGCGAGCGGGAGTTGACTGCGGTTTAGCCCCCGGCATACCGGTCTTCAGCCGGTGGCCGCGGGCGGTTTAGCCCCCGGCATACCCGGTCTTCAGCCGGTGGCCGCGGTTTCCTCGGACGCCCCCAGCCGCTCGGATGCCAGCGCCAGGGGCTCGTACAGCAGGTCCAGGTAGTCCCGAAGCATCCGCGACGCACCCACCCGCGGCCCGAGCGATATCAAAGAATCCTTCATCTTGCCCACCCAGCCCTTAGGCGCCGAACCGTTCGGCCGGTCGTAAAACAGCGGGATAATCTCGCTTTCGAGAATCTCGTACAGAGCGTCGGCCTCGATCTGGTCCCGTCGGTCGTGGGGCTCGTGTTCGGCCGAGGGAATCGACCATCCGTTGTCCCCGTTGAACATCTCGTTCCACCAGCCGTCGGCGGTGGAGAAGTTGAGGGCGCCGTTGAGGGCCGCCTTCATCCCGCTGGTGCCGCAAGCCTCCAGAGGCCGGCGGGGGTTGTTCAACCACACATCCACACCCTGGTAGATAGTTTTGGCGATGTCCATGTCGTAGTCGGCCAAAAAGACCACCCGCCTGGAGATTTCGGGATCATGCGAGAACTCGACTATTCGCTTGATCATCTCCTTGCCGGGATGGTCCGCGGGATGGGCCTTTCCTGCTATTACCAGCTGAAGCGGCCGGGTGTCGTCGCTAAGCAATGCCTTTAGCCGTTCTCTCTGCGACATCAGTAGGGTGGGCCGCTTGTATTCCGTGAACCGGCGAGCAAAGCCGACCGTCAGGGCGTGGGGGTCCAGCAGCTCACCGCCTTCGGGGTGCGGGCCCCCGGCGCCATCCTGGGACTGTGGAAACACCGCCCGGCCACGGCTGCGGACCAGGGCAACGAGGTTTTCGCGGCCGTGCTCTCTGATGCGCCACAGCTCCTCGTCGGTGGCGTCGCGCAGGTTGGCCCACTCCTGGGGACCGGCTTCGCTCCAGATAGGCAGCACGTAGCGATCGAATAGCTCGGTCATGCCCGACGAGACCCAGGTCCGGGCATGCACACCGTTGGTGATGCCCATTATCGGCACGTCCCTGGTGTCCTTGTCCGGCCATAGGGGATGGAACATCGACCTGGATACTCCTGCGTGAAGCTCGGATACCCCATTGGACCGTCCGGCCACCCGCAGGCACATCATCGCCATATTGAAAACGCCGTCGTGCCCGGCGTCGGGCTCGCGGCCCAGCTCGAGAAACGGGTCGAGCGATATGCCGGCCTCCTCGGCCCAGCTTCCGAAGTACCGCCACATCAGGTCGCGGGGAAAACGGTCGATTGCGGCCGGGACGGAGGTGTGGGTCGTAAAAGCCGTTGTCGCCCTGACGGCCTCCACCGCTTCTTCAAAGCTCTTCCCATCTGAGATCAGCATCCGGATTCTTTCGAAGATCAAGAACCCGGCATGGCCTTCGTTCATGTGGAACACCTGGGGAAGCATTCCGGCGGCGGCTAGAGCCCGCACGCCCCCGATGCCCAGGACGATCTCCTGCCGGAGCCGGTGCTCATGGTCGCCCCCGTAAAGCCGGTCGGTCACTTTCAGCGCTTCCGGATGCTCCCCGGTGCCCGCGTCGAGCAGGAGAAGGCGCCCGCGTCCCACCGCCGCCCCAAAGATCCGTATCGGGACCTGGTGGCCGTCCAGGTTGACGTGGATGTCGGTTCGGTCAATTGGGGAAAGCGCCATGGCTTCGGGCTGCAAGACTGCGTAGTTCTCTTCCTGCCAGCCGTCGGGGGTCAGTTGTTGCTGGAAGTAGCCCTCCCGGTAGAACAGACCCACTCCGGTGATCGGGATTCCCAGACCGCTGGCGGCCTTCAGGTGATCCCCGGCAAGGATCCCGAGCCCGCCGGAGTACTGCGGCAGGGCCTCGGTGAGCCCGAACTCGGGTGAGAAGTAAGCCACGGATTGCAGCTTCTTGCCCTGGCGCTTGAACCAGGTCGTGGCCTCGAGGTAGCCCTTTAGTCCACCCTGGATCTCTGCGAGGAGTTCCATGAACGCGGCGTCGCTGGAGATTTCGGCAAACCGCTCGGGGCCGGCGCCCAAAAGCACCGCCATCGGATTGTGGCGGGAGGACTCCCAGAGCGCGGGGTCGATTGCGCGAAAAAGATCCTGAGAGCGGTCCTCCCAGGACCACCTCAGGTTGAGCGCTATCTGAATGAGAACGCGAAGTTCTGACGGAAGCCGATCTTCAATCATCGGTCGCGTGACATTACCGGAAATGGCCTGGGGCGATGCTTCGTACATTCGGAAGGCGTGATGTTACCGATCGGGCGGCCCTTTCGGCAACGCAGGCACCTGTGGGCCCTCGTTTTACGGTTCGCGCCGGCGTTTGTGGGAATGTATGGGAGAAATGCTGGATCCCATCCTCATCGAACATGTCCGGCCCTCCACACCGACGGGCAACTATCCCGCCAAGGCGGTCGCGGGCGAAAGGGTCACGGTATCGGCCGATATCCTCAAAGAGGGCCACGATGTCCTCGCCGCCCGGGTTGTATGGGGCCCATCGGGAACCGGCGGAGCGAGGGCGGAGGAAAGGGAGGCGCCCATGACCTCGCTCGGCAACGACGCCTGGGAAACAACGATCGTCCCCGACCAGATCGGTCCCCACACCTTCCAGGTCGAGGCCTGGACCGCCGAACCGGCCGGAGATGACCGCAGTTCCTCCGTGCCGATGAAGCTTTGGGTAGACCGGCCCCGCGCCCTGAGTGGGGCCTGGTACGAGATGTTTCCACGCTCGGAGGGAGGGTTGGAAGGCGCGGCCAAGCGCCTGCCGGCCATAGCCGACATGGGTTTCGACATCGTCTACCTCCCCCCGGTTCACCCCATCGGGATCAGACAC
This sequence comes from Actinomycetota bacterium, assembly GCA_050692975.1. GTDB lineage: Bacteria > Actinomycetota > CADDZG01 > JAHWKV01 > JAHWKV01 > JBOGWH01. The sequence goes on from JBOGWH010000171.1 coordinate 4,090, forward strand.
CGCAAGGGCAAGAACAACACGCTCACCGCCGAACCCGGCGACCCCGGCAGCCCCTGGGCAATCGGCTCGCAAGAAGGCGGCCACACCGCCATTGCCTCGGACCTGGGGACTTTTGAGGACTTCGATCGCCTGGTCGACGAGGCGGCCCGCCTCGGCATGGAGATCGCGCTGGACTTTGCGCTGCAGTGCTCCGCCGATCATCCCTGGCTGACCGAGCACCCCGAGTGGTTCTTCAAGCGCCCCGACGGAACCCTGGCCTATGCCGAGAACCCGCCGAAGAAGTACCAGGACATCTACCCGCTCAACTTCTGGCCGCAGGAACCGGGGGAGCGGGAAAAAATGTGGAACGCCTGTAAGGACATCGTGGATTTCTGGCTCAATAGGGGTGTGAAGATCTTCCGGGTCGACAACCCCCACACCAAGCCGTTCGCGTTCTGGGAATGGATGATTCCAGAGATCCAGAGGCAAGATCCTGAGGTGATCTTCCTGGCCGAAGCGTTTACG
>JBOGWH010000172.1:0-8682 GCA_050692975.1 Actinomycetota bacterium
GTCCTGATAGGCGCGTATTCTTGGCGGGTTCGGCTTATAGGACGCTGCCGCCACAGGCTTGGGCGTGGCCTTGACGGACGGCCTTGCCGACGGAGCGGGGGCGGCGGGAGTGCCTGCAGGGGTTTGAGGGCGGGCGGAAGGCGACGGCGGGAGGGGCTGCGGCGCCGGAGAAGAGGACGCGGCCGGAGCCGGCGCGGTTGCGGAGGCCGATCGGATGAAGATCTCGGTGACCCATATTTTTCCGTCCGAAGCCACGACTCCGACTCCCTGATGAGTGAAGACGGGGTTCAGCATGTTGTTGCGGTGGACCGTTGAGTTAACGAAGAAGTTGTGCATGTAAGAGCAGTCGGTCGCCCAGCCCACGTTTTCGCCCCATTTCACCGCCCCCAGCGGCCGGACCTTGCTGCCCAGATCGCTGCTGTGATACCAGCGACCCGCGGCCGCCATCTCCGCCGAGTGGCTACGACCGATCGAAACCAGTCCGGACATGGTGGAAAGGGGGCCCACACCGTGGGATTGCCTGAAAGAGTTGATCCTGGAAGCAAGGCAGGCTTCATCCCCGGGAGCCCCCGATGCTCCATCGGGGCCCGGCTCGGCCTTGACCCCGCCGGCGAAAAGGGCCAGCGCGGCTAGAGCGCCGGCGGCCAGAAGGACCCCGCGCCGAACGCCCCCTGCGATAGTTTGATTCCTCATGGACACCCGAAGTTTAGACGCAAACCTGCTTTCTTCCGGCAAATAGATGGCTTTGTTTCCCCTGGCGGCAGGAATAGTGAGCGGCGTGTTTGCCTTGGTCATTCTTCAGGGCTTCCTTACCCGGAAAGGACCCCATCTCCTTGCCTGGACGATTGCTCTGGGAATGTTCTCAACCGCCAGTCTAGCCGCCGCACGGGGAATCTCGGCCGGATGGGGCAGCGGAACCTACAGAACGTTCTATCTGCTGGGAGCGGTGATCAACGTCCCCCTGCTGGCACTGGGGACGATTTACGTGATCGGTCCCCGAAAGGCAGGCCATATGGCGGCCGTCACGGTGGCGGCTGCTTGCCTGTACGCGACCGGAGCAGTTTTCTCGGCCGAGATAAACGAGCGGGCGCTGGGCATCCGCTCGGCGATCCCCCAGGCCGGCAACGTGATGCCGGCGGCGGTACGATCGCTGTCCCGGTTCTTCTCGTTCAGCGGGCTGTTTATCGTAGTCGGCGGGGCGCTATGGTCGGCGTGGCGATTGTCGCGCACGGAAGACAAAGACGCTCAGGTGGCCGGGCGGCTCCGGAGGATCTCCGCCGGAAACATCCTCATTGCACTCGGCACCTTCGTTGTGGCCACCGCCAGCATCTTTGTGCGGCACGGCGCCGGCGAGGTCTTCTCGGTAGGACTATTGATCGGGATCACCACGATGTTCTGGGGCTTTGTGAAAACACGTTCACCTTAGCGGAGCCGGCGACCGCCCCGGCCTTTATTCGTGCTCCCTCATGACGGCGACGTTGGGCAGATCGAACGATTTGTGAATCGCTCTTACGGCCTGCTCCACGTCCCGGCGGCGAACCACGCAGGAAATCCGGATCGACGAAGTCGAAATCATCTCGATGTTGATTCCGGCATCGGCGAGGGTGGAGAACATCTCATATGCCACTCCCGGATGCGAGCGCATCCCTGCGCCGACAAGAGAAACCTTTCCGATGTCGGGATCGGCCAGATAGCCCTCTGCCCCGATCTCTCCTGCCATTGTCTCGATGACCTTCCCGGCCTGGGCGAGGTCGGATTTGGGCACAGTGAACGACAGATCGGTCTTGCCGTCTTCCGAGACGTTCTGGACGATCATATCGACGTTGACGTGCTGCTTGGCGATGGCGCCGAAGATCCTGGCCGCGATGCCGGGCTGGTCGGGAACCCTTCTAATCCGGATCATCGCCTCGTCGGTGTCGTGGGTTACCCCTGAGACGAATGCCTTTTCCATTCTTTGGTCCTCCTTCTTCACAAAAGTGCCCTGCTCATCGGTAAACGAGGATCGGACGTGGATCAGGACATCGTGGGTCCGGGCGTACTCGACGGCGCGCAGGCTCAGCACCTTGGCGCCGCTGGCCGCCATTTCCAGCATCTCTTCATACGTCACGACATGCAGCTTTACGGCGTCGGGAACCAGCCTGGGGTCCGCGGTGAAAACCCCGCTGACGTCGGTGAAGATCTCGCAGCTGTCGGCCTTGAGCGCCGCCGCCAGCGCAACCGCGGTTGTGTCCGAACCCCCCCGGCCGAGAGTCGTGACGTCGGCGGCGTCCGAGACGCCCTGGAAGCCGGCCACTATCGAGATCTTTCCGGCCTGCAGCGCCTCTTCGATCCGGCGCGACCGGACCTCGATGATGCGTGCCTTCGTATGGGTACCGTCGGTCAAGATTCCTGCCTGGGATCCCGTGAAGCTTATTGCGGCGTGCCCGGAGTCGATCAAAGCCATCGACAGCAGCGCCATCGAGATGCGCTCCCCGGCAGAGAGCAGCATATCCAGCTCGCGGGCATGGGGAGCGAGCGAGATTTCCTGGGCCAGCGCAAGAAGATCGTCGGTCGTATCCCCCATCGCCGACACCACCACAACGACCTGGTGGCCCCGATCGGCGGTGGCCGCGATCCGGCGGGCAACGGTGCGAATCTTGTCCGCACCGGCCACCGATGTTCCGCCGTATTTTTGAACGACTATTCCCATGCCGGCTACATCTCCCGCCTGCCCTCGAGCGCCCGGCCCAGGGTGACCTCGTCGGCATACTCCAGGTCCCCTCCGACCGGCAACCCGCTGGCTATCCGGGTCACTTTCACGCCCGTCGGGGAGATCAACCGCGCCAAATACATCGCCGTCGCTTCGCCCTCGACGTTTGGATTGGTGGCAACTATCACTTCCTTGACTCCATCGGTTTCAATCCGGGCCAGCAGCTCGGAGATGTGCAGCCTCTCCGGCCCGATCCCTTCGATCGGAGAGATGGCCCCGCCGAGAACATGATAGGTGCCCCTGAACTCGGCAGTCCTTTCGACCGGCACTATGTCGGGAGCCTCTTCCACGACGCAGATCAAAGTGGCGTCGCGCCGGGTATCTGCGCAGAGCTCACAAAGGTCGCTCGCTGCGAAGTTGAAGCAGCGGGAGCAGAAGCGGATCGACTCCTTGGCGGCGACGATAACCTCCGCCAGGCGCCTCGCGTCCGTGTCCTCCTGTTTGAGAAGGTGGAAAGCCAGCCTCTGAGCCGTCTTTGGCCCGATGCCCGGCAGTCGCGCCAGCTCGTTGATCAGGTCCTGAACCGGAGGCGCGAACAACTATTTAGGGAACCGGGCTCTACAGGCCGGGCAGGTTCAGGCCTCCGGTCAGGCCCCCCAGGCGGTCCTGAGCCATCTGCTGCTGCTTCCTGACGGCCTCGTTGAGGGCCGTCAACACCAGGTCCTCCAGCAGGCTCATGTCGTCGGGATCAATAGCTTCAGGATCGATGCTGACGCCGGTGAATTCACCGGAACCATTCATGGTCACCTTTACGCTTCCCCCTCCGGCGGCGCCCTCGACCTCCTCGGTGGCGAGTTCTTCCTGCGCTACGGCTAACTCCTGCTGCATCTTGGCAACCTGCTTCATCATTTTGTTCATGTCCATGCGCTTACTCCTGAACTACCTCCGTCCCGGCAAATGCTTCCCGAACCAGGTCGATCGGGCTCCTATGGGAGTCCTCTTGCCCGGCGGGCTGATCCGGCGAAGCTTCCTGCGAGACATCATCGTAATCGCCCGCGGTCTCGGCGCGGTCGGGGGCCGTGGAACCGAGCCCCCCTTCCGGTGAGGTTGGGGGATCCTCCTCAACCACACACTTGACGACCGGACGGACCGAGAGGACCTCTTCCAGCGCATCGAGTAGCGGATCCTGGCGGGTTCGGTCTGAAACCTGGTCCTTGTGAAACCTGGACCGGGAATCGAATTGCAGGATGAGGACATCGTCGGCGTAACCCACCGGCCTGGCCGGTTGCAGAAGAGCGTGAAAGCCGATCTTGCGACGTTTTACCTTTTCGAGAACCAACGGCCACGCCCGCAGGACCCGATCCAGATCCACCGGGCCCTCCGGCGAGGGCCTCTCCACGACGGGCTGGCCCACGGCCGGATCCGGCGGGGCCTCGGCCAGAGGCTGCTCGGAGATGGCTCTGAGGCGTTCTCGGGCTTTGGCCAGGCCGTTGCCTTTCTGCGGAGGCGCCCCGGGAGCGGCGGGGGCGGGTTCGCGCCGGGGCGGCACCGATGTGGAAAGGGCCGGCTGGGCGCGACCGTCCAGCAGCCGCTCGAGGCGCTCAATGCGCGAGACCAGTGAGGCGGGGGCGGCGTGAAGCTCGGGGCGGGTCATTCGGGCCAGCGCAACCTCAAGAGCCAGGCGGGCTTCGATGGCCTGCCTCATCTGCACCTGGGTCTCGTTGGCCAGGTCGATCAGGCGGAGAATCTCGGCGCCGTCGAAATGATTGGCCTGAGCCCGCAGCCGCTCAATCTTCTCGTCGGGGACGTTGAGAATCTCCTCCGCCGCCGGAGCGTGCTGGATCAAAAACAGCGAGCGCAGGTGCGAGACCAGTCCGGAAACAAAGACCCTGATGTCGGCGCCCGAGCGGACCAGCCGGTCCGTGAATACGAACATGGCTCCTGCGTCCCGCTCGGAAATCAGATCGACCGCTTCAAAAAGAAGGTCCTCGGGCACCGAGCCGAGCATGGCGGTTACGGCCTCCGCGTCGATCGTGTCGCCCCGGTAGGACCTCAGCTGGTCCAGTAGCCCCAGGGCATCCCGGACCGATCCTCCCGCCCTGCCTGCAATCAGCCGGAGTGCATCCTCATCGACCGTGATGCCCTCAGCCGTGCACACATCGGTCAGCCGCTTTGTCGTCTCGACGGCGCCCACCGCTCTGAACTCGTAGCGCTGGCAGCGATCCACCAGAGTTTGCAGGACCTTGTGGGGCTCGGTGGTGGCGAAAACAAATACAACGTGCGCCGGAGGCTCTTCCAGAACCTTCAGCAGCGCATTGTTGGCGGCGGGAGAGAGCATGTGGCACTCGTCGATTATGTACACCTTCCACCTGCCGGCGAGAGCCGCGAAAGCCACCTTTTCCCGGATGTCGCGGGCGTCGTCGACCGACCCATGGGAAGCGGCGTCTATCTCGATCACGTCAACCGAGGCGCCCTCGGTAATCTCCAGGCAAGACGGGCAGTCGTTGCATGGGTCGCCGAGATGCTTTTCGCAGTTCAGGGCCTTCGAAAGAATCCTGGCGGTCGAGGTCTTTCCGGTTCCCCGCGGGCCGCTGAAAAGCAGGGCGTGGGGGATGCGTTCCTCGAGGACGCCGCGTCTTAACGTCTGGCCTACGTGATCTTGGCCTACGACCTCTTCAAAGGTCTGGGGGCGGTATTTGCGGTAGAGAGAGACATAGGACATCGCCCCCAAGCATAGCGCCTGGGGACGACGGGCCGGGCCCGATTTTTCCTCTTCCGGAGCGCGAAAAATGGCCGCGCACCCGTCCTCGACCGGAGGCCTCGAGCGCCCTCCCGGCAGCCGGCTCCGGCCAGGTTGACCCGCGGCGCAGTCGCCTTCCGCTTAAGGCTGCTTCGTCCCCGACCTGACCTGGTTCACGGGGCAAACTCGCGCGGGACCCGGCCTTCATCGCCACTTACCGGGCAGCATTCTCGGCGACCTCAAGCCTCAGACGGGAATTCGGTCTCCCATGAGGCGGATTTGGAGTAACAGGCAACCGCCGACTGCCCACCTAGCGCGGCCGGTTAGATTGTACATCTGCAAGGGTCCCGCTCCGAATCGTCCGCCAGAATGCGACAGGCCCTAAGCCGGCGGTTGGGGACGGGCCCGGTAACGCCCCGCCAGCGCACGAACCGGCCGGGGCAGCTTCCCGGACACTAGGTCGGCGAGGCTGGTTTCCTCCAGCACCGAGCGCAGGGATGCCCTCACCGCCATCCAGACCTCGGCCAGCGCCGCCGAGGGGCCCTGGTAGCCGAGGTCGTCCAGGCTGGTGTCGTGAACGTTGGCGAGCGGGCCGTCGATTGCCCGGATTATGTCGGCCAGCGATATGTCCTGGGGCCTTTTTCGAAGCGAGTAGCCGCCGACGGGGCCTCTTTGGCTTCGGACCAGATAAGCCAACTTCAGCTCGTTCAAAATCGCGGTCAGAAACTTGAGCGGAATGCCCTGGGATCTGGAGATGTAGTCCGCCTTGACGGGAATTCCGGGATCTTCTGCGGCCAGTTGAGCCATCGCCCGCACGGCGTAATCGGTCTTAAGCGAAATCCTCACGGCTAAAACCTACCCGCCCGGTGCACCGAGGGGACTCAGGTTGCTTCCTTTAACCCCCAGCGCTGACGGACGAGCTTCTCCAGCCGCCCGAAAAACAGCGCGTCGACAACTATTCCGATCAGCAGGATCACCACCATGGTCGCCAGCAGGCCGGGATAATTGGACAAGGTCCTGGCATCCTCCAGGGAATGACCCAGCGACTTTCCCTCCGAGATCGAGACCAGAAGCTCACCGGCCATCAGGCTGCGCCAGGAAAACGCCCATCCCTGCTTCAGTCCTCCCACGAAACTGGGAAACGCTGCGGGGAGCACCACATAGCGATATGCGGCCAGACCGCGGGCCCCCAATACGCGCCCCACATTGAGCAGTATCGGAGGGATGTGATCGATCCCATGAATGATGCCGTTGGCCACCGACGGGGCCGCACCGAGGACCACTACGAAAAAGATCGCCTTTTCTCCCCCGACGAACAGGACTATCGCAAGGGGGAACCAGGCGATCGACGGCATCGTCTGAAGCCCGGTTATGAGCGATCCCAGCGCCCGTCTCAAGATAGCGCTGGCAGAGATACAGATGCCGAGCAGGGTTCCGATGACCAAGGCGAGACCAAAGCCCTGCGCGGCCAGAGCCATCGTGTTTCGCATAGCTTCCGGCAGGCTGCCGTCGGCCCACTGCTTGCCCAGCTCGCCGAAAGTGGCCGCCGGGCCCGGCAGCAGATAGTCGGGCTTCCAGCCGCTGGCCACCACGGCCTGCCACACCAGCAGGCCCAGTGCCACGGCGCCTAACTTGGGCCAGGTTTCCTGCCACAGCACTTTGGCGCGCGGCAGCTTCGCCTGAAGCGGGTACTCGAGGACGTCTATGCCGGCAAGCTCGGCCTCAAGCTCGCCGGCGGCGCCGGGATCAGCCTGCGATGGGATCTTTGGCATGGCGTCGTACCTCTTTCTTCAACCTCTCGGTGATCTCGCCGGCCAGATGAGCCACGCCCGGATCGTCGGGGCGCCTGGGTCTGGGGGTGTCGATCGGGAATTCCGCCGCTACCCGCCCGGGGCGGCTCGAAAGAAGCAGAACCCGGTCGGCGAGCCTGACCGCCTCAGCGACATTGTGTGTGACAAGCAGGGCAGATAGATCCGTTTGCTCCCAGATCTGCTCCAGTTCCTCGTAAAGAACGTCACGGGTTATGGCATCCAGGGAAGCAAAAGGCTCATCCATAAGGATGACCTGAGCCTGCTGGGCCAGGGCCCTGGCCAGCGCCACTCTCTGGCGCATCCCTCCTGAGAGTTCGTGAGGGCGCTTGTCGGCAAAGGCGGTCAGGTGAACCAGATCGAGAAGCTCGGCCGCCTTGCTGCGGCGATCCTCGGCTGGAACCTTTTGAAGCTTCAGGGCGAGCTCTATGTTCTTCCGAGCAGTAAGCCAGGGGAACAGGGCGGCTTCCTGAAAAAGCAGGGACGTCCGGCCGTTGACCGCAATCTCCCCGACCCCGGGACTGCCCAGTCCTGCGATCAACTTGAGCAGGGTGCTCTTGCCACACCCGGAAGCGCCGACCAGGCAAACAAACTCGCCCCTGGCAACTTCGAGCGAGAGGTTTTCGACCGCAAGCACTCCCGAGCCGGCCGGGCCGTAGATTTTGGAAATCGATCTTACCGAGACGGCCGGAGCTTCCTGAGCCGCGGTGTACTGCACGGCCTGGTTTTGGCCTCGCTGATATACCTGCATCAGGCGGCCACGCCGGGCTTGCCGGCATCCCGAAGGACCTGATTGAGGGCCGAAAGGTCGTAGATGCCCTCAAGATTAACGGAGTCCAGCAGGCCCAGACCGGCCGCGTGCTCGGCGGAGGATCGAAGTGAAGAGGCCACGGGATCGTTGGTGAACTGAAGCCGGGTCCAGGCCTGCTCAATTACGGCGTCCGCCAGTTTCTTGCCGGTCAGCCTGCCGATGGCTTCATTGACCAGGCGCCTTGCCTCGGTGGAATTGACGTTGAGATAGCCCGACGACTCGACCTGGGCCGCCACGAGGGCTTTCACCGCTGCGGGATACTTCTTGAGGAATTCGGTTCGCACCACCAGGTGAGCGGTCACGAACTTGCCACCTGGCCACAACGAAGCTTCGTCCACCAGGACCTTCGCTCCGGCATCGACGATCAGGCGCGAAACCCACGGCTCGGGGACCCAGGCGCCGTCGATTGCCTTGGCCGTAAAGGTTTCGAGTGTCTGCGAATTCTCCTGAGGAACCACCTGCACGTCCCCGCCTCCGGTTGGAGTCGTCTTCAGGCCGTTTGATTTCAGCCATGCCCTCAGCGCCACGTCCTGGGTATTACCCAGCTGGGGGGAGGCAATTTTCTTGCCCTTGAGCTGCTCGGGCCGTTCGATCCCCGGACGAACCACGAGGGCTGCGCCGCCGGAGGTGGCAC
>JBOGWH010000173.1:0-1594 GCA_050692975.1 Actinomycetota bacterium
CGGAAAACGTAACGGCATCGGCGCCTTCGGCGACGGCTTCGGAGACGCACGGCTCCTGGGCAAGCCATGAGGGCCACCGCCCTCCGATCTGGCGGCGGAGCAGTCCGCTGCCGAGGTCGTTTATCAAAAAGGCCCCGTTGCCGTGGGCCAGCGCGGCGAGATCGGAGCTGGGCACCGATGAAGAAAAGCCCACGACACGGTAATTCGAAGGATGGACCTTCACGATGGCCCCCGTTTCGGGACCAACCGCTTTTTCGTAGTCCTTGAGATGGGTCCGGTTGGTAGTGCCCACCTCCGTCATGACGGCCTCGGAAAGGGCCATGATGTCGGGGATCCGGAACTCCCCGCCGATCTCGATCAGCTCGCCTCGCGACACGATGGCTTCCTTGCCCTTGGCCAGCCCGGATAAGCAAAGCAGGACCGCTGCGGCGTTGTTGTTGACGACCAGCGCGCCGTCGGCGCCGGTCAGGGCCTTCAGCAGCCCGGAGGCGTGATCGTAGCGGCTGCCCCTGCCGGCGGTTGCCAGGTCGTACTCCAAATTCGAGTACCCGGTCGTGATCTCCTCGATGGCGGAGATCGCGGCTTGCCCCAGGGGGGCCCGCCCGAGGTTTGTGTGAAGCAGTACGCCCGTGGCGTTTATGACTCGTACCAGACCGGTGCGCTTTTGCGCCTTCAGCAGATCTTCGGCCCGGGAGGCCAGCGCCTCGAATGAGGGGGCGGGCAGGCCGGCTCTAATCTCTTCCTGGGCATCGGCCACCACGGCGCGAGCGGCCTCCACTCGCAGCGGGGCCGGGTAACCGGCGGACAGAGATCCGGCCAGACGTTCTACCTGAGGGAGCCTGCGAAGCTGCTCCGCCGAAGAAATTGATTGCCGATCGCTCATCTGAACGTATCCTAGTTTAGGTATGAGCTTTCAGGCCCGTTTGGACCGATCTGCTCCCGTGAGGCTTTGGCGCCGGTTCTCGGGATGGGGGATCTGGGGGGATATCGGCGGCATAAGGCACTCGGTTTGGCATGTGCTGGCGGCTGCGGTGATCGTTTTTTTCGTGATACCGGTCGCCGTTCTGGGCGCCGCGGCGGCCGTTTTCTACTTCGCTCCGCTGCCCGCCGTGGTACCGGACCCTCAACCGGGAGCGCTCGCCCAGACCAGCCGCGTTTACGCCGCCGACGGCTCTTTGATCGCAACTTTCCACTCCGAGCACAACCGGGAGCTGGCGCCTCTGTCGCAGATCCCCCGCCCCCTGCAGCAGGCGGTAATCGCCGCGGAGGATTCGCGCTTTTACAGCCACAGCGGGCTTGATGCCCAGGCGGTGATGCGGGCGCTGGTGGCGGACGTCAAGGCCGGCGCGACCGTCCAGGGTGGGTCGACCATCACCCAGCAGTACGTGAAAAACGCTTATCTGAAGACCCGCGAGCGAACCATTTTCCGAAAACTCAGAGAGGCGCTCGTGGCCGGACAGCTGGAGAGGCTCTACACGAAAAAGAAGATCCTCGGCGATTACCTGAACACCGTGTACATGGGCAAGGGCGCTTACGGCGTCCAGGCTGCCGCAAAGACGTTTTTTGGAAAGCCGGTCTCGGAGCTCACCGTCGG
>JBOGWH010000174.1:0-3039 GCA_050692975.1 Actinomycetota bacterium
GCAAGAAAGATCGTCGAGATGGAACGAGAAAGACTTGGGATATCAAATGACGGCCCTACTTTGCCAGGGGAGTCCACATGACACATTTCGAAACCCACTTCCCGTAGACTGAGGATGGGCGTCGAGAAACTTTTCAACTGCCGGGGGTTCCATGAGCAGAAAGGTTGCCTACGATGCAGTGCAGATCGATGTGCCCTTGGGAGTTTGGACAACCGGATCGGGCCAGGAAATCGACAAAATTATCGGATCGAGTGGAGTCAGTAACCCAGCTGCCAATCGATCCCTCATGGACATCCATGGCGTCGAACAACACCGCGGTTTCCGTTTCGCCGGTACTCGAATTCTGTGCGCACCGGCTTTCTAGTTAGTCATTCGTCTGGGTGAGTACCAAAACATTCTGTTTCTCCGGATCGAATTCCCACAATTCGACTTCGTCGGGGATGAGGTGGGCATAAGTGCGGATGTAGTACTGGGCTAGGGTAAGAACGTTACTCTCATTCAGACCCACCCCAGGCGAAAAGTGATCCTCTGAAATAGACCCACCCCACGCCCCTACCGCCTAGCCTCTGAGGTGTCCAAACCGAAGAGGAAGGCAGAAAAGGATGCGTAGGGTGGATTTGTACGAGCTTATAAGGATCGACGACAGATCGGGGATGTCGAAAAGAAGCATTTGCAAAAAGCACCGTGTCGGCAAGGAGACCGTCAATCAGGCGATCAACAACGCGGTGCCCCCGGAGAGAAAAAAGCCGGTCAGAACCAGCCCGGTGCTTACAGGGGAGATCAAAGATTTCATCGACGGGATATTGCAGGCGGACAATAAGGCTCCCCGAAAACAGCGCCACACCGCACGGCGGATATGGCAGCGGGTGACCGAGGAATTCGACTCGCCGGCCAAGGAAGTGACGGTACGCCGCTATGTCCGGACCCGAAAGCGCCAGCTTGCGCTGGGCGTTCAGGCATTTGTCCCACAGCACCATCCCGCCGGGGCGCAGTTCGAGGTCGACTTCTACGAAGCGCTGATCAACTTCACCTTTGGGGCGGTGGTAGCCAAGATCATCTCGGTCCGCTCGGAGTTTTCCGGCGCCAGCTTTCACGTCGCCTACCCCGCTCAGACCCAGTCGGCCTTTCTGGAAGGAGTGGCCCTCGGACTTGAGTTTCTGGGAGGTGTGCCGGCCAGGATCAGGTTCGACAACCTCAAGCAAGCGGTCGCCCGGATTCTTCGGGGCAAGCGCCGCATCCAGCAGGACCGTTTTGTGGCGTTTCGCTCTCACTACTTGTTTGATGCCGACTTCACCACCCCCGGTCTGCAGGGAGCCCACGAGAAGGGCGGGGTCGAAAACGAAGCAGGGCGTTTCCGCCGCCGGTGGCTGGTGCCGGTGCCGGTGTTTTCCAGCTGGGCGGAGCTAAACGACTACCTGGCCGCCTGCTGTGTTCGGGATCTGGACCGGACCGCCGAAGGCAAGACCCACACCATCGGTGAGCTGGCCTATATGGAAAAAGAGTTCCTGCAACCTCTTCCGGCGGAAAGATTCGAAACCGGCCAGATCGGAGAGGGACGAGTGGACCAAAAGGCAAGAGTCACCGTCAAGACCAACCGCTATTCGGTACCGGCCTCTCTGGTCGGCCGCCGGGTCAGCTGGCGGATGTCGCCGATGACCCTTGAGTTCAGCTATGAAAGCAGGGCGGTGGCAACGCACGACCTGGTTCACTTAAGGTTCCAGGACGTGCTGGTGCTGGACCACTACCTGGAGGTCCTGGCCGACAAGCCGGGGGCATTCCCGGGTGCTTTGCCGCTTCACCAGGCACGAATGAGCGGCGATTTCCCTAAATCCTACGACCGGCTCTGGCAACAACTGTGTGAGCGATCCGATCAAACGGCCGGAACCCGCCAGATGATCGATGTACTGCTCTTGCACCGCTCCTACCCTAAAAAGGTCATGCTCCAAGCGGTCGAACAAGCGTTGCAGACGGGAGCGATCGACCCTTCCATGGTGGAATTGTTCGCCAGGAGACTGACGTCGAAACCGCCGGCGATCCCGCAGGATGTGCTTGATGTCGGAGACCTCAGCCGATTCGACCGGCCCCTTCCTGAAATGTCCTCCTACGATGCCTTGCTGGGTGAGGCGGTGGGCAAATGAGCAAAGCCACCCAGCCCGCAATCGAAGCGTCGATCCGCCAGGCCTGCAAGCAGCTTCATCTTCCCACCGTCGGCGCCAGAGCCACCGCCCTTTCGCAGGACGCGGCTAAATCCAACAACTCGCATCTTGAGTTCTTAGACGCTCTGCTCGAAGCCGAGATCGACGATCGGGCGGAGAGGCGGCGGCAACGGCGGATATCGGAGGCGCGCTTTCCGCGTCTGAAGCGGCTCGAGGACTTCAACTTCGAAGACGCTCCCAAGATTCCTGCCGCTGCCATCCGGGACCTCGCCACCGGCGCGTTTATCGACAGGGCCGAAAATGTAATCCTGCTGGGCGAAAGCGGCACCGGAAAAAGCCATCTCGCAACAGCGTTGAGCATTTGCGCTTGTATGCAATCGCGCCGGGTTCGCTTCGTAACGATCGCCGGGTTGGTCAACGAGCTTATCGAGGCTCGAGATGAAAAGCGCTTATCAAAGTTGATCGCCCGGTATGCCCGCTACGACCTACTAGCCCTTGACGAGCTGGCGTACGTTCCACTTACTCAGCCGGAAGCGGAGCTGCTGTTTCAGGTGCTGGACCAAAGGTCGGAAATCTCAGCTCTTTTGATTACGACAAATTTGCCATTCAGTGAATGGACAAACGTGTTTCCTGAGCAGCGCCTGTGCAAGGCGGTGATCGACCGGCTCACCTTCAATGCTCACATCATCGAGACAGGCACCGAGTCCTGGAGGTTCAAAAAGACCATGGCAAAGCAAGACGGGAAGGCGGTGAAGAAAAGGCACTAAAACCAGCTAATGAACTAAAGGCCCGTCGAGAGATCGGGGCTCAACGCCAATCTCAGGGCCCCAATTTTCAGGCTAAACCCCCTTTTTCCAATAACCGGCGGGGGTGGGTCTGATTC
>JBOGWH010000175.1:0-5795 GCA_050692975.1 Actinomycetota bacterium
CTGGTATCCCTTCCCGTCGAGCTGGGCGAAGGGATCGCGCCACACCTCGATGCGGGTGGCGACGTGGCCGAACAGCTGTGACGCGACAAATGCACCGGCCACGAACAACACCAGCCCAACGAGCAGATACGCCGGGCGACCGGTCGCGACCCACAAAATCACCACGAAGATTGCAAAAAACAACAGAGACGAGCCCAGGTCTTTTTCGTTGATCATCACCAGCAGCGAGATCGCCCATGCGGCAAGCACAGGCCCGAAATGCCGGGCGGCGGGAATTCCAATCGGACCGATCTTCTTGTGCGCAACAGCCAGAACTTCCCGGCGCTCGGTAAGGTAGCCGGCGAAGAACAGGACCAGCGCGATCTTTCCCAACTCGGCGGGCTGAAAGCGCAGACCCGGCAGCTGGATCCACAGCCGTGCCCCATTTACCTCTTTGCCGATCCCCGGCAGCATCGGCAACAGCAGCAGAAAAACTCCCGCGGCGGCGAAGGTGTATCGGTACCTTCCCAGTGCGGAGAAGTGCTTGACGAGCCACAAGGTGGCGATGAAAGCGGCGACTCCGATTCCCAGCCACCTGACCTGAGCTGCGGCCAGGCCGGGACTCTCGAGGGTGCTTTCCAGCCGGTAGATGAGAACGAACCCAAGGCCGTTGAGAAGCATGGCGATCGGAAAGAAGAGCGGGTCGGCGGCAGGCGCCAGTTTGCGAATGGCAAGGTGCCCGGCCAGGTAAATTCCTGCGAGAGTTACGCCGTAGATCAAAACGCCCGGAGGCAGTGTCGCCGATCGGGCAAGCGATGCCAGCCAGTAACCGCCGGTGGCAATGATCAGGCTGAGGACCAGCAGAGATATTTCGGCGTTGCGCCTGGCCGCCGCCAGAATCACGGCGCCGGTCCGGGGGGTGCTGGAGGAGATTGCGCCGGCGCCGGTGCCGGCGAAGTGGTCGTCGCCCTCAGGTTCTTGATGATCACATTGGCATCAGAGCGGCTGGAGGCCTTGATCCCTTCCTGCAGCCGCAACCGCCAAACTTCGGGCAGATCCTTTGTCGCCAGGTCGGTGCGGCTTTCAGCATGGGAAAGGTCTACGCCCGCGAAGGTGCCCGGCACGCCGTTGAATACCGTCACTCTGCCGCTGCTGGCCCCCACATACCATGCCCGCTTGATCGCGGTTCGGGCGGCAAGGAGGCCGGCCCCGGCCACGATCGCCAGGAGGAACAAGAACACCACCAGTTTCCGGGCTCGGGACGGCCCCGTGCGGCGAGCTTCCGCCACCACAGCGCCAGGTCCTCGCTTTTCACCGACCGGGGTGGGGGCAGCCTTGGCCCCGGCTGCGGCAACCTTTCCATCGGACCCGGGCGGGTAGTCGACGACGACCGCGGTCACGTTGTCGCGCCCGCCCGCATCTACGGCCTCCCGGCACAGCCTCACCGCCGCTCTCTGAGGATCGGGCTCGGACGCCAGAACACCCTCGATCTGAGCGTCGTCGATCATGCCGAAGAGCCCGTCGCTGCACAAAAGGATGCGATCGCCGGGCTGGGTATCCAGCAGTTCCACGTCCAGTTCGACATTGGGCTCTATTCCCAGAGCTCGCTCGAGATAGTTGCGTTGAGGATGCCTGTCGGCATCCTCCGCCTTGATCTTGCCCTCGGCCACCATTCGTCCCACTACGGTGTGGTCGGTGGTGATACGCCGCAGCCTTTCGTCCCGAAACAGATAAGCGCGGGAATCTCCGACGTGAACGATCTGGGCGGAGTCCTCCCCGGCGTACATAGCGGTAAGCGTTGTGCCCATGCCCTGCAGCTTGGTTTCCGACGAGGCTCTGTCGTAAATGGCACGGTTGGCATCGCGGACCGCTGCGGCCAGCGCTTCGGAGTCCTCCACGACTTTGTCCTTAAGGGTGTCGATGGCGATTGCCGAGGCGACGTCTCCGGCGAGATGGCCGCCCATCCCGTCGGCCACCGCGAAAACCGGCGGCCTGTGCAACTTGGAGTCCTCGTTCACCTCTCTTACCAAACCTATTTCGGTGGAAGCCCCGAACCGCAGGTTCTTGCTCAACGTTTGAACTCCATCTCGGTCTTTCCGATCCGGGCGGTGTCCCCGCGGGCGACCGGCAGCGGGGACCCCACCTTCCGGCGATTGAGGTAGGTACCGTTGGTAGATCCCATGTCCTCGATGAACATCTGGTCCCCCCTGCGGTAGACGCGCGCATGCACCTGGCTCGAGTAAGGGTCGGTGATCACGACGTGGCACTTTTCTCCCCGGCCGATGATCAGCTCGTCGGGAATGTCGTAGGACCGGGGCTTTCCGTCGGGTGGGCTGACCACCAGCCGGTCGGGGGCTTTGCCCACCGCCCTGGCGGGAGCGGCCGCCTGGGGGGCCGGGACGGGAACTGCGGGCGCCCTGGAGCCGTAAAGCTCCATATACATAGC
Organism: Actinomycetota bacterium; assembly: GCA_050692975.1. GTDB lineage: Bacteria > Actinomycetota > CADDZG01 > JAHWKV01 > JAHWKV01 > JBOGWH01. The sequence continues at coordinate 2,426 of JBOGWH010000175.1, forward strand.
CTTAACTGCCCGTGCGAGAAACAGGAAGATCAGCAGGATGAAGAAGTACTTCAAAATCTGAAGGACGATCTCGGGCATTACGCCTCTTCCCCAAGCGGCTCTTCCGCAAATTCGAGGAGGCTCGAGCCAAGCCGGATGGTGTCGCCGGGGGCCAGCCTGCGCTCTTTGACCATCGACTCATTCACCAGGGTACCGTTGGTGGAGCCGAGGTCCACTACCCACCATTCCCCTTCCCGGCGCACCACCTCCGCATGAGCACGGGAAACATTGGGGTCGCTCAGGACGATTTCGGCATCGGGCGACCTTCCTATGATCAAGCGCTCTGTCTCCAGCTTCCAGGCTTGCTGGGGGGTCGAGTCGACCAGCAAGAGAACCGGCGGGCCCTCATCTCCGGGCTGTTCCTGATGCCGGACGTCGATTTCGAACCTCCCAACGGCCATGCGGTCGTCGCGCTCGAACTCGACGCTTAGCCCCCCCGCCGGCCGCCACCGGCGCTGCCTGGCTCTGTCTCGCAAAAGACCGACAAATTCGCTTCGGAGGTTGGGAATCAGGCCTTCCAGGCGTTCGAAGTCGTCGGAGGCGAGTCTAATGAGATAAGAATTGGGGACGTAGACCGCCGCCATACTGACACTTTTGCCGCCTTCCATCTCGCGCAGAAGCCGCCTGCCGATCTCGGCAGGTTCCACGTCGGATCTAAACGCCTTAGAAAAGACGCCTTCGACCATTTTTTCGAGGCGTCGCTCGAATTCATCGGCCAAGCCCAAGAAATACTCCTGACCAAGCAGATAGCCCTTCGTAATATACCCACGCAAGCTGGCGACCCCCCGAACGTGGAAGAGCCTGCACGAAGAGCGGGCACGTCCGGGCCACCCGGGTGCGAGTGGGATGCGTGATTCTTGCCTGAGCACCAATGGGGCTAAACTTGAGCCGGCCGGGCGAATGGCGGAACGGTAGACGCGCTGGCTTCAGGTGCCAGTGAGCGCAAGCTCGTGGAGGTTCAAATCCTCTTTCGCCCACTTTTTCGGGTCTTTGAGATGTCGGAAGGCCTCTCAAGGATCGTTTTCACCGCGCAAAGGGTGGCCCCGCGCAAGGTTAGAGAGGGAAAAGGCCGTATATAAAGGCCGTCCCTCCCGATAGGTAAAGGAGAACCATATTAAGGTCTGCCAGCGAGCAAATGGTGGATATTTCCCACATTTTCGATTGGTGAAATGGTCGGCTTGAGGGATATATTCGGCCAACAGATTGCAAATTGGTGACATCTTCGTGAATTCAAGGAGTTGTAAATGCCTGAAAAGCAGCAAACGGAGCTATTAGAGGGGTGGCCCTCAGGCCGCTCGGGGGCATTGATGTTGATTCTTGGCCGCTTTATCCCCCGGAGTCTGGCGGCCCTAGTAAGCAGACCTCGGTCCGGCATATCTGCGCGCGGACGGATGCTGCTCACGGCGCTTTTGGCCGTAGCCATTACCGGGCAGCTGCTGACCGCTACATTTGTACTTGCTCAGGATGCCGATTCGGATGCCCGTGGCGGTGACGCCGGGGACGGCGGTCGCGCGGGTGACGTTTCAGCCGAAGGCGGGGAGGCGGAGGTAGGAACGGCACGAGGCGGCTCCGGCGGTGTCGGTGGCGGAAACGGCGGCGACGGCGGCGGCGGGGGCGCGGCCGGAGGCAGCGGAACCAATGCGGGTGCGACCTTCGGTGGCAATGGCGGCGGCGGCCCGGGAGGCCCCGGAGGCGCCGGCAGCTGCGTCAGCATCGGTGGCAGCGGACGCACCGGTGACGGAGGATCCTCGATTGCGGCCAGTGACACTACCGGCGGCAGCAGTTCAGCCCCGGTCACGGCTCCCGTGAATGCCCCGGTCAACACCAACGCGCCAGTTGTTGGCGCCGGCGACAATAACAACACTCCGACTTACCAGCAGGACAACAACGCTGCCGTTAGCCCGCAGAACGCCGGAAACGCCACCAGCGGAGACAACTTTGCCGGCGACGGGGGAGACCCCCTGGCTTTGGGAGGCGACTCCAACGGTTGCGGCGGCGGCGGCGGTGCGGCCACTGGAGGAAGCGACAACGCCACTACGGTCGGTGGAGGCTCGGTGGCCGATTCCGGAAACGGCGGGAGCAGTGACCGTGGCGGAGACGCCGACTCAACGGCAACAGCGACCTCGCAGCCTGAGAATGGTCCGGCCGTCCAGAACGCCGACGCCCAAGCCTCCTCGACGCAAAGTACACAGACGAGCCAGGCCAGCCAGGAGGAGGCCGCCCGTAGCGATGCCGAAGCGCAGGAGGCGGCGGCCAGAGAGGCCGCGGCCGCCAGGGCCGGGTCGTCATGAGCGTCCGTCGAACGATAAACCTTTCAAGGAGGACCACGAATCCAATGAAACTTCGACCACTAATCGGCGGGATGCTGCTGGCGACCGTATGGGCAGGCACCGCCTACGCGGACCCGGCCGACTACTACGTTGAAAACTACTCCGACCCGGAGGCCCAGGGCTGGTACGAGTTCAGTAAAAGCAACTCGGGCGCCAACAGCCCGGATGAAAGCCAGAACGCCTCAACTTACCGAAGCATGCAGGGTCCGGTCACAATTGACGACGCGGACAGCAATGACAGCAGCGAAGTGTCGGGAAACACACTGCCGGTTGTCGGCAACGACATTCTGGGGGATGTCTCGGCGGCCAATGGGCTCCTGAGCGGTGGCGGTGCGAACACTCAAAGCGAAACCAGTTCTGGAAACATCAACCAGACGCGGTCCCAGGACAATGACGCCACCCATTCAGCCAACATCGTCGACAGCTTCAACACCGGCGAGCGAATTCGCGTTGCTTCCGAACCCAAGGCCAGCCCTCCCGGAAAGAGCCTGCCCAGCACGGGCATGGATTACAGCGCTCCGCTGGCGATGGCACTGTTACTGGTATCTGCCGGAATGTGGATGGTAAGGCGGGGCGGCCAGCGTCTCCGCCTTGCGACGATCGCGGACTGACGACCCACCCACCGAAAAGCATCTCTAGCGGGGCGCTCTTAGCCGAATAACCGAGGCCCTCTAGATCAGGCTGCCGTGTTTGCAGCGGGAGGCGTGGTGTCCGGCTTCTTCGGCCTCCGGTCCTTCATAAGCTCCTCGATGTTCGTGCGGTCCAGGATGTTCAAAGCCCTGGCTTTTCCGTCGGTGACCTGGGCCATGACGTGGACACGGTGGCCGTCCTTTACGTCGCCGATCCCATCGCGGCCGGCGTTGACCATCGTCTTTCCGTCCACGGCGTAGGTTCGGGTGAACCCGTCCTCGCTCTTGACAGCGATCGAGGTGTTGCTCACAGAAGTCACTTCGCCCTTCTGCGTGGCTATGGTCCGGTAACCCTCTCCGTCTGCGTCTTTG
>JBOGWH010000176.1:0-3122 GCA_050692975.1 Actinomycetota bacterium
GAGTTCGTCCGCGGGTTCATCCAAAAGGGCGGCCAGTAGCTGGACTTCCCTCAACTTCCCTTCGAGAGGGCGCCGCGGGCGGGTCTTGACCCTTCGTCGTTTGTTGAGCTTCTAAAGTCGCACGACATAACCCCCGAGCCCCCGATCGCCGCGGGGGAGGCCGTCGGGCCTCATGCCACCACCATCTTGGCGCTGCGCTATAACGACGGGGTCATCATCGCGGGCGACCGCAGGGCGACCGAGGGCTACTCGATCGCCCATCGCTCGATAGAGAAGGTCTTCGCCACCGATACCTACTCGGCGGTTGCCATTGCCGGGACGGCCGGCCCGGCGATCGAGATGACCAAGCTGTTCCAGACCGAGCTCGAGCACTACGAGAAGGTCGAGGGGGAGAAGCTGAGCCTGGAGGGCCAGGCCAACAAACTCGGCCAGCTGATCCGATCCAACCTTCCGATGGCGATGCAGGGCCTCGCGGTGGTCCCGCTTTTCGCCGGCTTCGACACGGCCTCCGAATCCGGGCGAATCTTCAAGTACGACCTGACCGGCGGCCGCTACGAAGAAAGCGACTACTGGGCCACCGGCTCCGGGGGCCGCGACGCCAGAGCGACTCTCAAGAAGAGGTACCGCCCGGGGATCAGCCGAGACGATGCCGTGAAAGTCGCCCTGGAGGCCCTCTACGACGCTTCCGAGGAGGACGTGGGCACCGGGGGCCCCGACGTGCAGAGAGCCATCTATCCCAACATCGCCTACATCTCGACGGAGGGCTTCAAGAAAATCAAAGACGACGAGATAGCCGCGCTTTTCGAGACCCTGCTCCAGGAGAGAAAGTCTGCGGGAAGGGCGGCCTCCGCCGAGCACGTCCCGGGCTCCTCCGACAGGCCGTTGCAGTAGATGTCGATTCCGTTCTACGTGTCGCCCGAACAGCTGATGAAGGACAAGTCCGACTACGCGCGCAAGGGAATAACCAGGGGAAAGTCGGTGATCGGGCTGACCTACGCCGACGGAATCCTGTTCGTCGCCGAGAACCCTTCGGCGACGCTGCACAAGATCTCCGAGATCTACGACCGGGTGGCCTTTGCTGCGGTGGGCAAGTTCAACGAGTTCGAGAGCCTCCGAATGCATGGGATCCGGCAGGCGGACATCCGCGGATACTCATACTCACGCCACGATGTCTCCGCCCGGGGCCTTGCCAACTCCTACTCCCAGATCCTGGGACAGATCTTCACCGAGGCGCTCAAGCCGTTCGAGGTCGAAATCCTCGTGGCCGCCGTCGGTGACGAGCCCGCCGCCAACGAGCTGTACCGAATCCTCTACGACGGGTCTGTGTCTGACGAGGACGACTACGTGGCCATGGGGGGCCGGGCCGAGGACCTTGCCACCCACCTGAAGGACCATTTCAAACCCGGGCTGTCCATGACCGACGGCATCCGCCTGGGGTACAACGCCCTCAAAGAGGTCGAGAGCCGCGAGTTGCCCCCGTCGGGGAACCTGGAGGTGGCCGTGCTGGACCGCAACCTGGAACGGCGGAAATTCCGCCGTCTGGCCAACAAGGAAGTCGCCGACATCCTCAACGCCTAGCGGCGCACTCAAAATGCCGACAACAATACTGATTGCCGATGCGCTCCGGCTCTTTTCCGATGCCCTTTCCAGGGCCCTGGCCCAGGACCGGTCACTCAAGGTGATTGCCGACCTCCCCGAATCGGGGCAGGACTTCTTAAAGGCAATGGACGAGCACCGGCCGGATGTGGTTTTGCTCGACTACTGGCTTGCCGGGATGGACGCTCCAACGACGATCCGCCTTGCCCTGTCGGCTTCCCCTAGCTCCAAGATCATTTTGCTGTCCTGGCTCATCGGAACGGACCAGATTCAGTTGGGCCTGGAGGCCGGAGCCGCGGCATTCATACCCAAGACGATCGATGTGGACGAACTCACCAAAGCGATACAGCGGGCGAGGTCCGGAGAAGTCCCCGTCGAGGAGGCAAAACTCGACCGGATGATCGTCGCTTTGGAAAAGCGCAGCTTCGAGGACGAGGAAGCCTGGGAAGGGCTCTCGACCCTGACCTATCGAGAGATTCAGATCCTTGATCTACTTAACAGGGGCCTGTTGGTCGAGGACGTGGCCAAGGAACTGGGGGTAAAGCCCTCCACCGTTCGCAAGCACATCCACCACGCCCTGGAAAAGACGGGCGCCTTTACCTATGCCCAGGCGATCACCATCGCCCGCCGACACGGCATCATCGGGCCCTGACGGGCGCCGCGCCGGCCACGGCACGGCGGATTTCCCTTTTTACCCTGCCCGGTTTGTCTTGCGCCATAAAGAGCAGTTCCGTCACCGTACATAGATTTCGGCCCAGGGCGCCTTGGACCGCCTTCTGTAGGACGCTCTGGTCAAATCCGCCCGCGGCGTAATCGACCAGCGACCGGGCGGGTGAAGCCACCGGCAGCCCGTACAGCTTCACAATCTGCTCAGTCGGCGGCATCCGAACGACTGTGTGGAGGGCCACCCCGTCCGGTGCTTTCTTCCGGAGGTCTCTCTTCACGGTCAAATGGACCCGCTCGGGCGGCAAATCGGTCAGGCCGTGAACATGCAGGGCAGACTCATGTGAAACGAAACCAGAATCAACGCCGAGAGCCAGCCAGGCTGCGTAGACGGCGCCGAGGGATGAATCGTCCCCAAGTCGGGCAACCCGGTAAAGGCCTCTCCTGATCCTTACGAACCGCTCCTTCCCGGCGTGGTAGTTGCAGAGGGCTGGGCTGATGCCGCAGGCCCTGGCCTGCGAGGACGTGAAAAGCCCACGCTGGCCGATCGCGATCGCTTCCAGGGCTTTCAACCGGGGTCTGGAAACTTTCCTCACGTCCAAAACTTTATCTTTTCACGACATGACAATCACCAATTTGACCATTGTTTGGTTAACCTTGGAGTGGTTCAATGGGTCGTGCCGGTCCAATGCGTTTGTTAGGTCAGGAGCCGTACATGAAAACTCGAAAGCTTTCTCCGAAGTCACTGGGGATCATTTTGGTCGTTCTGGGTCTGTTGTCCGGCTCCACCGCGGCTTGGGCATGCACAATTCAGGCCCGGATCGTCACGATTGCCCCGGCCGCGGGATCGGTCGGAACCAGGG
>JBOGWH010000177.1:0-2026 GCA_050692975.1 Actinomycetota bacterium
AGATAGACCTCTATATCGACATCGAGGACGGCAAGGTCGCCAGGGTTGCCTTCGAAGGCAAGGGATGCTCGATCTCCCAGGCGTCCATCTCGATGATGAGTGAGAAGCTGGCCGGGCTTTCGGTCGAGGACGCAGAGGAGCTTGCCGGCATCTTCAAGCAGCTTATGAAGGGGGAGGACCCCGCAGACCCGGACTCACTTGGCGACCTGGTGGCGCTGAAAGGTGTCCAGAAGTATCCGGTGCGCATCAAGTGCGCCCTGCTGGGATGGAACACCCTTCTTGAGGGCATCAAGATCCATAGAGAAAAGGCCGGAGAGGGATAGTTCAATTTACCCCTTGCAAAAAGTGTTAAATGGGGCTAAAGTCGAGGAAACGCTCATCTAGGGAGGCTAAATGCCTGTTGGCGACGACCATTCAGTAAAGGCGGCCAAAGCGCTTGCACTGCCGACCAGGTCGGCGATCCTGGGACACCTTCTCAAAGCCGGATCTCTCACCGCCAAAGAGATTGCCGATGAGTTCTCGCTGCACCCCAACGTCGCCCGGGCCCATCTGGACCTTCTCGTAGAGGCCGGATTCCTGGCAACGGGCATCCGGCGCCAGGGCAAAGGGCGCCCGTCGAAGGTGTATTTCACGTGGGAAGGCGAGATGGGGGCCCCCGGCGATTGGGAGATGAGCCCCAGGGCAGGCGAGCTTCCACCACCGGTCGAGATGCTGTCGACGCCCGAGATCGTGGACACCCCCGGGGCCGGGCCGAACCCGTACCGGCTTATTGCGCAGATCTTCGTGCGGCTGGCGGAGAAGGTCGAAGTAAACGATCTGTATTCGGTCCTGGAGGGCGTCGCCCGGGATGAGGGCCGCAAGCTCATGCTCGGCTACCGTGCCGGCGGCCTGGACTTCGCGGCGGCGGTCAGAGCCCTGGTCTCCGAATCGCACCGCTTTTCTCCGCAGGCTCACGTGGTGCGTCTCGACCACGACTACGCCGAGATCGAAACCCCCGACTGTCCCTTCCGGGACATTGCACTCGAGCACTCCGACCTGGTAGCGATCATCGACCCCGCCCTTAAAGAGGGGGCGATGGCGGCGCTAGGTCATCCGAGCGAAGTCGAAATGGAAACCTCGGTGGCGGCCGGCGACCCCGTGTGCCGGGAGATCATCCGCAGAAAACGCGCAAGCACCCATTCGAAAGAAGTGTCAAAGAAAAGGAGCAAGTGATGGCCGAATACGCCAAGGACGTCTTGACCAGTGCAGAAGAGCTGGAGGGCAAACTCAACGACCCCAACATCGTTGTCGTCGAAGTGGACGAAGACACCACTTTGTACGAGAAAGGGCACATTCCCGGAGCGGTTTCATGGGACTGGGCGGCCGACCTTCACGACCCGCTCCGCAGGGAGTTCATCGACGAGAAGCAGGTGGGCGAGCTGCTGGCCCGTTCGGGTATCGGGGCCGACGACACCGCAGTCCTGTACGCCGGCAACAACAACTGGTTCGCCGCCTATGCTTACTGGGTGCTGCGCTACCGCGGCTTCGACAATGTGAAGCTGCTGAACGGTGGCCGCAAGAAGTGGGAGCTTGACTCGCGTGAGCTGACGACCGATCCTCCCGCCGCGCGCCAGCCGTCGTCTCCGGCGAATGTAGCCGGCACCCGCCCCGAGCTCAGAGCGCTGCGGGACGAGGTCATATCGTCGGTCTCGGGGTCGGGCACCGCTTACGTTGACGTTCGCTCTCCCGAGGAGTACAAAGGCGAGCTTCTGGCGCCGCCGCACCTTCCTCAGGAGCAGGCTCAGGTCCCCGGGCACATCCCCGGCGCCGCCAACGTCCCGTGGAGCAAGGCCGCCAACGAGGACGGCACTTTCAGGTCGGCCGACGAGCTGCGTTCGCTGTATGAGGGGGTCGGCGTAACTCCGGATAAGAATGTGACCGCCTATTGCCGGATCGGTGAGCGCTCATCTCACACCTGGTTCGTGCTCAGCGAACTGCTCGGCTACGACCAGGTTAAGAATTACGACGGTTCGTGGACCGAGTACGG
>JBOGWH010000178.1:0-8031 GCA_050692975.1 Actinomycetota bacterium
CGTTGCGGCTGATAGGCAGAAACGATGCCGCGCACGAGCTCGGAAAGCACGGCGTCACGTTTCATGAGTTCCGAGTCGACGTTCATGGCCTTTACCTTAATCCGCCTGGAAATCAGACAGGGTTCATTCAGGGCCTAGCAGATTCGGGGCAGAGGATCTCCTACAAGCATGTCGATGATTCGGTGACCGCCGAAAACGGCTTTGACCAGCACCCGGCCCGGAGGCTCTTCCCGCACCTCGCCGACCAGGGCCGCCTGTTCCCCGCCGGGGATGGCCCGGACCGCTTCGAGAGCCGCATCTGCGGCCTCGGGGGCGATAAAGGCAACCAGCTTGCCCTCGTTGGCCATATGCAGCGGGTCGATGCCCAGCAGTTCGCAGGCGCCGGTGACTTCCGGCCGCACCGGGACCCGGCCCTCGGCAATGACAATGCCCACGTCGGCGGACATAGCAATTTCGTTTAGAACCGTAGCGACTCCTCCGCGGGTGGCATCCCGCATGCAGCGAAGGGAGTCTCCGGCGGAGTTGATTAGCGTCTCTGCAACCGGCCACAGAGACGCCGTGTCGCTGACCACGTCTGAATCTATCTCCAGCTCCCCGCGAGTAAGCATGATCGCGGTGCCGTGGTCGCCGATGTAGCCGGAGACCAGCACCTTGTCGCCGGGCCGGCACCGGGCGGCGTCGAGCGACTGCTCGGTTACCACCAGGCCGATCCCGGTTGTGTTCACGTACATCTCGTCGCACTTGCCGCGCTCGACCACCTTGGTGTCGCCCGTCACGACGCTGACTCCGGCGCGCTCGGCGGCGGCCGCCAGCGCGTTCGCCTCACGCTTTACGACCTCGGCCGGCAGCCCCTCCTCGAGGATCACGGCGGCCGATATCCACAGCGCCTTCGCCCCCGAAACGGCCAGGTCGTTGACCGTTCCGTTGATGGCCAGCTCACCTATCGATCCTCCGGGGAACAGGATCGGCTTCACCACGAAAGAGTCGGTGGTCATCGCGAGGCGAGTGCCGTTCACCTGGACGAGGGCGGCGTCGTTGAGAGCGGACAGGACGTCGTTGCGCAGCTTCGGAACGAACAGACCTTCAACCAGCTGGCGGGACGCCTTGCCGCCCGCACCGTGCGCCATCGTGATGCGGTCGTCCATGAACTTCGGACGCCGTTTGCGGTCACGCTCGATGCGGGCGAGGACCTGTTCCTGAACGTCGTGGAGCCGATGAGCCTCCTGATCTTCGAAACTCTCCCCTGAGTGCGGCTCGCCTTGATGAAGGTCGTGCTCCTCGTGCTCGACCGCGTCGAGAGGATGCGCTAAGGGATCGGAGGAATGGTCCGTCCTAGGGTTCTGTGACACGGGACCCATGATATTCCGGCCTCCAGTTTCTGCCCCCTCGGGCTCAGACCTCTACCTTCACACGCTCTCGGGCGAAGCGGCCGAAGTTGTAATAAGCGGCGCAGGCGCCCTCCGGCGAAACCATGCAGGTCCCGATCGGAGTTTCCGGCGTGCAGGCAGTGCCGAACACCTTGCACTCCCAGGGCTTGATGACTCCCTTGAGCACCTCACCGCACTGACATGCCTTCGGGTCGGCCACCCGGATGCCGGAAACCTCGAAGCGAAGCTCGGAGTCCCAGTCGGCGTAGGCCTCCGACACCTTCAAAGCGCTCTGCGAGATGAAGCCCAGTCCCCGCCACTCGAAGTACGGGCGCAGCTCGAAAGTCTCGGCCATGACGGCCAGGGCCTTCTCATTACCGTCCCAGCGGACGACTCTTCCGTACTGGTTTTCCACCTCACAGCGCCCTTCGTGGATCTGCACGAGGTTCATGTAGATCGACTGAAGAATGTCCAGGGGCTCGAAGCCTGCGGTCACGACCGGCTTACCGTAGTCCTTGGGGACGAACTCGTACGGCTTGCAGCCGATAACGGTGGATACGTGGCCGGGGCCGAGAAAGCCGTCGAGGCGGAGGTCCGGGGAGTCCAGGATTGCCTTCAGCGGTGGAACGATGGTGACGTGGTTGCAGAAGACCGAAAAATTCTTCAGCCCCTCCGCCTTGGCCCGCATGAGGGTCAGGGAGGTCGAGGGGGCGGTGGTCTCGAATCCGATGGCGAAGAAGACGACTTCGCGGTCCGGGTTGTTGCGCGCGATCTTGAGGGCGTCCAGCGGCGAGTAGACGAAGCGCACATCGGCGCCGCGGGCCTTGGCGTCGATCAGCGAGCCGTTGCTGCCGGGCACCCGCATCATGTCTCCGAAACAGGTGAAGATGACGCCGGGGCGTTCTGCCACGGTTATGCCGTCGTCGACCCTGCCCATCGGGATTACACAGACCGGACATCCCGGTCCGTGAACCAGCTCGACGTTGTCGGGCAGGTAGTCCTCGATTCCGTGCTTGTAAATGGTATGAGTGTGGCCCCCGCAGACTTCCATGATCTTGTAGTGGCGGCCGGGTTCGACCAGTTCGGCGATCTTGGTCGACAGCGTGTGAGCAAGATCGGCGTCCCGGTACTCGTCAACGAATTTCATCAGTCCTCCAGCTTCTCAATCGCTACTCCGGCATGAACCAGAAGGCGGTCCCCCGGCTGGACCTCTCCGACGAGATCGACCGCGACCGTTCCTTCATGGCCGTAAGCGTCGACGCAAAGAGTGTCGCCGCTTTCGGCAATCACGGATACCGTCACCGGCACCGCTACATCTCCACAGGTAAGACAGCCCTGGTCGTCCACGCTGCAGGCCACCGCCTCGTACTCATCGAGGTTGATTTTGAGGGCCGGCGGCGGGGTCACCAGAGGCAGGTTCTTCAAATTCCAGCCGTCCTATTCGATCGCGGACGACTGGAGCATCTCCAGCTCGTCGGTATACGCCGAGCCGAGGTCTTCCAGGAACTCCAGGGTGCTCTTGGCCTCTTCTTCGTCGATCTTGGACATCGCAAAGCCGACGTGGACGAGTACCCAGTCGCCGGGCTTCGGCTCGTCCTTGGCGATCAGGCCGATGTTGATGTTGCGCCGGACCCCCGAAACGTCGGCTTTTGCCAGCTGGGGGGAATCCTCAAGAAGCTCTACGATCTGACCGGGAATGCCTAGGCACATTGGTTGTATCTCCCATAGAAAAAACGTGGACTCGAAGAAGTTGCGGTATAAGTATCGCGCATCTACCGTTTTGAACAATATCAGGCTGTAAATATAGCGTCCCAGCTATAGTCGGGACTCATTTTTTTGCAGTTCTGGCGGCCGCGACGGCTACCTGGCCGAGCGATATGCCCCCGTCGTTGGCGGGGACCCGGCGATGCTGGAAAACCTTGAAGCCGGCGGCCTGGAGAGCGGCGGCGACCCGACCCGCAAGTAGCAAATTCTGGAAGGTTCCGCCGGACAGCGCTGCCTCTCGCAGCCCGGTGCGCTCGGAGACGGCCAGGCAGGCCCCCACCAGGGCGTCGGCCAGCCCGTTGTGGAACCGAGCGGAGACCAGCGGCAGGGGGGCGCCGCCGGCAAGGTCCTCGACCGCTTCGCGGAACAAGGCCACGCCGTCGATCACAATCGGGCCCTCTTGCGAACTGAGTGGCCCGGCCGAGTAAGCGCCCCGCTCCGACGCGTCTGCGGCCTGTTCCAACTCGATCGCGGCCTGGCCCTCGTAATTGACCAGATCGCGCAGCCCGGCGACCGCGGCGACCGCATCGAACAGCCTCCCGGCGCTCGAGGTTGCGATGGAGTTGACTCCCTTTCGCGCCATATCCAGGACCGGCCCCCAGCGCTCCCGGTTCCGGGCGGCGAACTCCAGCTTGAGCCCGCCGGCCTCCTCCCCGAACGCCTCCGCCAGGTACACCGCCGCCATCCGCCAGGGCTCCTTGATGGCCGCGGCTCCCCCGGCCAGCGGCATCTTTCGCAGATGCCCGGCCCTTTCGTAGGAAGCGGTGTCGGCCACCAGGACCTCGCAGCCCCACAGAGTTGCGTCCTCGCCCCAGCCGGTTCCGTCGAGGGCGAGCCCGATGACCGGCCCGTCCGACAGATTGTCGGCCAGGCAAGATGCGATGTGGGCGTGGTGATGCTGGACGCCGACCGGGGCTGCGTCGCGAAGCGCAACGCCCGGCAGCTCCTCTGCCTCTCCGGAAAGCTGGTCTTTGGCCCACTTCGTCGATAGATACTCGGGGTGCAGATCGTAGGCGACCACCTCAGGGTGCACATCGAAGACCCGGGTGAAGTGCTCCACCCCCTGCAGGAACGAGCGCATAGTCTCCCAGTTCTCCAGGTCCCCGATGTGGTGGGAGACAAACGCCCGGCCCCCCTTGGCAACTGCAAAGGTGTGCTTCAGCTCCGCCCCCACGGCGAGGATCGGCCGAGGAACCGGTTTTGCCAGTTTCACGGGAGCGGGGGCGTAGCCGCGGGCCCGCCTCAGAAGCTGCTCGGCGGGGGCCGATTCGGGAACCCTCACGACGCTGTCGTCGCAGCGGATATGGATCGGGCGGCTGTGGATCAGGAAAAAGTCGGCGATGCCCTTCAGGTCCCTGTAGGCATGATCATCCTGGAAGGCAATCGGCTCATCGGACACGTTGCCGGACGTCATGACCAGGACCTTCCTCTCCCCGTGGGTCACCCCGGCGAAATCGCTGAGCAAAATGTGGTGAAGAGGCGTGTAGGCCAGCATGAAGCCCAGGAACCTGTTCCCGGGTGCAACCGAAGGGGCTGCCGGGGAATCCGGGAGTTGCCGGAGCAGCACGATCGGGGCATTGGGCTGATGCAGAAGGGCGTCCTCGTCACCGGTGACCTCGCAGTACCTCCGGATTGCCTCTGCGTCCGGGGCCATCAGAGCGAACGGTTTGTCCTCCCGGTGCTTGCGACTACGAAGTGCGGATACGGCCTCCTCATCGTGGGCGTCGCAAGCCAGGTGGTAACCACCCATGCCCTTAACCGCCACAATGTGACCGGAGGCCAGCAACCCGGCGGCCTCGTAGATGGGGGCGCCGTGAACCCTTTCTCCCCCGGCATCGGTCAGGCTCACCGTAGGCCCGCAGCGCGGGCAGGCGATCGGTTGGGCGTGAAAACGCCGGTCGCCGGGGTCGTGGTACTCGGCCGAGCAGTCCTTGCACATGGCAAAACCGGCCATCGTGGTGTTCGGGCGATCATAGGGAACATCCAGCGTGATGGTGAACCTGGGTCCGCAGTTGGTGCAATTGGTGAACGGATAACGGTACCGGCGGGCGGCGGGGTCGCCGATCTCGAGCCTGCAGGCCGCGCAGGTGGCCACGTCCGGCGAGATAAGGGTGGTCCGTTCAAGCCCCGGCTTGCTGTCGACGATCCGGAACCCCTCCTCGCCCACCGGCGCCATCTCCACGGAGTTGAAGACTTCGATCCGGGCCAGGGGAGGCGGACTTTTCGAAAGCTCCGAGGCAAACTGGTCGAGGACGGCCGGTTCTCCCTCGATCTCCAGAATCACGCCCTCAGAGTCGTTGAGTACGAAGCCGGCAAGCTCAAGGCGGCGCGCAAGGTTGTAAACGAACGGCCGGAATCCCACCCCCTGGACGATGCCCTCAACCCGGATGCTGCGCCTGGCCCTCACCGCGGCGGCGCTTCAGGAATTCTCATGCCCCATTATCGCCCGGCCGCCCGCGCGTCGATGCCCCGAACGGCATCACCCGAAGGAAGGGGGTCCCTCAGGTCACGCCGGGGCGATTACAGGGGAAACAGTCACTTGCCAGGGCGTGGCAGCGGGCGAACAAGGAGGCTACACATGAAGTTCAGCGAGAAGAAAGGAGGGCCGGCAGTGAGAGTAGTTATCGTCAACCCCAACGATGAGATCCGGGCCCTTCTCAGGATGAAGTTTTCCCGGGACTCACGTTTCCGGATTACCGGAGAGTTCTCGAACACCAGGATAGCGATCCAGAACATCGAGACCACCCGGCCGGACGCGGTTGTGGTCGACCTTTCGGAGAACCTCTCCGGCGGCCTCGATCTGATCACCCTGATCAAACTCGGCAACCCCTCCTGCAAGGTGCTGGTGATCTCAGGTTTTCCCGGCGATGGGCTCGGCCCCGCCGCAGTGCGCCGGGGTGCGGATGCCTTCATACCCAGCGGCTCGCGTCTGTCGGATATCGCGGAGAAGCTCGCCGCCATCAGCAAGCAGAAAGCGGCGGGCCCTACGGCAGTTAGCGGCGCAAGGCGCCTGCAGGCGGCTCTGGCATAGGTCGATCTACCGGGGGACGCACCGTCTGCGTGTTAGCTTTCCAAGGTGAGCACGCAAACCACTTCCATACCAGTCGGATTCCAGGGTGAGCCCGGCGCTTACAGCGAAAAAGCGGTGAAACTGCTCTTCGCAGACGCCTCCCCGGTCCCGCTTCACTCATTTCATAAAGTCTTCGAAGCCGTTGAAATAGGCCGGCTGGAATACGGCGTCGTTCCCATCGAGAACTCGCATGCCGGATCGATAAACGAGACCTACGACCTGCTGCTTCGTCACGGCCTGCAGATCATCGGCGAGACCGTCGTGCGGATCTCTCACCGGCTGATGGCGGCTCCCGGCAGGTCGATCAAGGATGTGCGAATCGTTTTTTCTCACCCGCAGGCTTTCGAGCAATGCGACGAGTTCCTGGACTCGCTGGAGGTCGAGAGGGTCGCGGTGCACGACACCGCCGGAGCGGCCCGGATCGTTTCCGAGGAAAAGAGGGACGGGACGGCGGCGATCGCGTCTGAAGAAGCCGCCGGCCTCTACGGTCTGGAGGTCCTGGCCACCGACATCGAGGACCGCGCAGATAACTCGACCAAGTTCGTGGCGATCGGCCGTAGCAATCCGGGCCTCTTTGGGCCTCCCGACAAGACCTCGATCGTGTTCGCGACGGCCGACGTGCCGGGGGCCCTTTACAAATGCCTCAAGGAGTTCGCCGACCGGGAACTCAACTTGTCGAAACTGGAGAGCCGGCCGTCGCGGGCCAAGGCCTGGCAGTACCACTTTTACCTGGACCTGGACACGCCCTCGTCCGACCCGGTGGCCCAGGAGGCCCTGGAAGCGATGGGCCAGCACACTTCATTTCTGCGAGTACTGGGTTCCTACCGACAAGCCCGTTAGGTCCCCGCATTGTACGTTTCGGGGTACCGGCAACTAACCGGCAACTAAATGTCGTGTTTCCGGCCTCCGAACTCGAGGGTCAGGCCTGACGTAAGTTAGCAGCGTGATTCGAAAAGGACTCCTCGCCCTCATTCTGACCGCCATGGCGGTCGCCGGAGGGCTTTATCTGTTCCGCAACGCCTCGGCAGAAAGCCCGGACCGTGCGGCGCTCGCCTACCTCGCCGCCTGGCAGCGGGGCGACTACGCAGCCATGAAGAAGCTGGCGGTCTCGCCACCGCCCGAGTTCGATCAAATCCACAAAGACTTACTTGCCGACCTGAAGGCAACGAATTTCAAGGTCGTTCCCGGGCGGATCACCGAGAGTGAAACGAAGGCGGCTGCGGCCTTCAAGGCCAGCATGTCCATGGAGGGGCTCGGCGAGTTTTCTTACAACGGACGGCTCGAGCTGGTCCGGCGGGAAGACCGGTGGTTCGTGAAATGGAGCCCCGCCAGCGTTCATCCCGGCCTCCAGACCGGGCTGAGGCTGGCCAGATCGAGGAAATTCCCGGCGAGGGGGCCCATTCTGGGATTTGACGACTCCCCCATTCTCGACCTTCGATCGGCGGTGGTCGTCGGGGTTGAACCAAGGCGAGTCGCCGACCGGAACGCACTTGTCGCCGCTCTGCAGACCCACCTCGGACTCGACCCCGCAAAGGTCTCGGCCACGCTCGACGCTCCCGGGGTCCGCCCCGACCATTTTTACGCCGTCGCGGAGCTGCCCGAGGCCCAGTACGAGGCGGTTAAGCCGGCCATTTACCCGGTGCCCGGTCTGGTGTTTCAGAGAAAGTCGCTGAGGATTCCGCCCTCCCCGGAGTTCGCGAGGCACATCCTTGGAAGCACCGGGGAGATCACCCGGGAGCTGCTCGATCAGTTCGGCCGCCCATACCTTGCCGGCGACTCAATCGGGCTCACCGGACTTGAGCGCGTTTACGAAAGGCGGCTCGCCGGCGA
>JBOGWH010000179.1:0-6826 GCA_050692975.1 Actinomycetota bacterium
GGTAAGAGTAAGGGATTATTTGCCGGCATTGCGCCTGATCAGCCCGCATTCTGCTGTGCCGAAATAAAGCAACCGGGGACCAGTTCTGCGTGGAAAGCTCTCGGATTTGGGATTATCAGCTTTCTGCGGACATCAGGCCGGCCGTCCCGGAAATTCTGTACTTCGATCAGGTCGATTCTACGAACCGGGCCGCCGAGCAATGGGAGGACGCTCCGGACTTTGCCCTGGTGGTCGCCGATCACCAGACTGCCGGCCGGGGCCGGCTCACAAGGACCTGGTACGACGAGCCGGGCAGGTCATTGCTTTTCTCGCTGGTATTGCGCCCCCAGGTTCCCCCGGCGCAGTTCGGGATGATCGGCCTCGCCGGGGGCCTGTGCATGGCGCAGGCCATCGAGGAAGTATCGGCGGGAGGGCTGAGGCCGGCCCTTAAGTGGCCCAACGACATCAGAGTCGGTGGGCGCAAGGCCGGTGGGATCCTGGCATCTTCACGGGAGCAAGGGGAGGGCTTCCGGGTCGTCATGGGAATCGGGGTCAACGTGACCACCCAGGATTTCCCTGCGGAGTTTGCCGGCGAAGCTACAAGTCTGGCTGCGGAGGGCGTGTCGACCACGAGAGAGAATCTTCTCGAGGCCTTTCTGCAGCGTTTCCACGATGTTTGGACGGTGTTTCCGGGGAGCGTCCCGCGTGCCTACGCAGATTTTTGCGACACCATCGGGCGGAGAGTATCGGTCGCTCTGGGAAACGAGATCATCGAAGGCACGGCGACCGGCATCGATGAGCTCGGCCGCCTGGTCATGGACGGAAAGCGGCCGATTTCCTCGGGAGAGGTCGTAAAGATTCGCGAAAACGAGGGGAGATGATTCTTAGGGGGGTCCAGGGTAGCCGTCCAATTAGGACGGCTACCCTGAGGGAGAAAGGGAGATGGTGTGCACTCTATTGACTAGACCTGCTCAAGTCAAACTGGCAGAATCAAGGAACCTGCGAGCGTCCGGTCAACGGGCAGAAGGAGCAGAATCCCCATGAATGTGACGGTGATTGGCGTCGGCCACGTCGGACTTGTGACCGCCGCGACCCTGGCGGATTACGGGCATTCCGTGATCGGCATCGACGACGACCGGACCAAAATCGAGACGCTGGCGGCGGGGGGGATGCCCTTTTACGAGCCGGGGCTCGAGGATCTGTTGGCAAAGAACGTGGCGGCCGGACGGCTCCGCTTTACGGAAGATTACGCAGAGGCCATGGCCGGGGCCGAAGTGGCCTTTATTTGCGTTGGCACCCCCCCGGGGCCCGACGGGGAGGCCAACATGGTTGCAGTGGACAAGGCGGCAACTGCGGCAATCAAGCACGCCGGGGGCGATCTGCTGCTGGCTCAAAAGTCCACGGTTCCGGTTCGCACCGGGGACCGGCTTTCCAGGCTCGCCCAGGCTTCGCCGTACCGGATTCTGCTGGCTTCAAATCCGGAGTTCCTCAGGGAGGGCCTCGCGGTGGAGGATTCCATCCGCCCCGGGCGGATTCTGGTCGGCGCCGACGACGAGGACGCTCACCGGATCATGCGCGAGATCTACCGGCCTTTTTTCGAGCAGGGAGCGAGATATTTCGCAACCGACCTTGCTACGGCCGAGCTTGCGAAGCATGCCTGCAATGCATTCCTCGCAGCCAAGATCTCCTTTGCCAACGCCCTGGCCGCAATTGCAGAGGCGGCCGGAGCCGACGTCGTCAAGATCGCCGACGTCATGGGCGCCGATGGCCGGATCGGCCGGGCCTTTCTCGACGCCGGACCCGGCTACGGCGGGTCGTGCTTTCCCAAGGACGTCGCCGCCTTCCGGGCGATCGCGGCGAAGCTGGGATACGAGTTCGGGCTGCTCGACGAGGTGATGAAGATCAACCGCGGAGCACTCGACGCGGCTTTCTCCAAAATCGAGGATGCCCTGTGGACCCTGCAGGACAAGAAGGTCCTCGTTGCCGGCCTGGCATTCAAAGAGGGGACCGACGACGTCAGGGAGTCACCGGGGCTGGCCCTGGCTCTCAGGCTCCGGGAAAGAGGAGCGTCGGTCGTGGGCCACGATCCCCACGCCGCCGCTCAGGTGGCGGCGGAGGCTCCGGGACTGCAGATGCACGAGGACCTGTACGCGGCTGCCGAGGGCGCGGAGTGTCTCGTCGTATGCTTCGGCGATCCCCGGTACACCTCGCTGGACCTGGTTCGCCTCAAAGGCGTAATGGACCGGCCTCTGATTGTGGATCTGAGAAATATCCTGGACCCCGAGGCCGTCGCGAACGCCGGCTTTTCTTACATTCCCACCGGCCGCCCCTCTCTGAATATCTAATGCGGATCCTGGTAACTGGAGGGGCCGGCTTTCTCGGCTCCCATCTTTGCGAGAAGCTGACCGGCAAAGGCCACGAGGTGGTCTGCTACGACAGCCTGCTCACGGGCAACGAGAAGAACCTCGAGAACCTGTGGAGCAACGAGCTGTTTACCTTCCGGCGCTACGACGTCACGAACTACGTCGGCATTGAAGGGGATCTCGACTGGATCATGCACTTTGCTTCGCCCGCCTCGCCCCTTGACTATCTGCAGCACCCGATCCATACCCTCAAAGTTGGGGCGCTGGGGACGCTGAATTGCCTCGGGCTGGCAAAGTCGAGGGGGGCCGGCTTTTTTCTTGCGTCCACTTCCGAGGTCTACGGCGACCCGCTGGTGCACCCCCAGCCGGAATCCTACTGGGGCAACGTGAACCCGACGGGTCCCAGGGGGGTATACGACGAGGCTAAGCGCTACGCCGAGGCCATGGTTTTCGCCTATCACCGCGTCTGGGGCATTCCGGTTCGCGTGTCTCGAATATTCAATACCTTCGGGCCCCGGATGCGTAAGGCCGACGGGCGGGCGGTCCCGACCTTCATTGCCCAGGCGCTGGCGGGTGAGCCGATAACCGTGCATGGTGACGGCAGCCAGACCCGCAGTCTGTGCTACGTCGACGATCTCATCGAGGGTCTGGTCGGGCTGCTGGAATGCGACCGGGCATCCGAGCCGGTCAACATCGGCAATCCCCGGGAGGTCACCGTAAAAGAGATAGCCGAGCGGATCCGGGAGCTTGCCGGCTCCGCTTCGGAGATCATCTTCACCGACCGCCCCGTAGACGACCCCGAGAAGCGGCGCCCCGATATATCGCTGGCGCAGGAACTGCTGGGGTGGAACCCTGAGGTAGATTTCGAGGATGGGCTGGCGGGCACGATTGCATGGTGTGAGGCCAACTGGGTCGGGAAAGCATCCGGGGTACCGGCCCCTTCTTCAACAAGCTGACCGGCGGCCGGCCGGTTGAGGCAGGGGGCGATGGCGAGAGCAAGACTTTGGGGAGCCCGGCGCGGCGAGACGGGCTCTCCCGAGGACTTGCCCGCCCTGCCCGATCGCCAGGACGATCCGCTGCTGCAGGGCTGGTATCACACGATCGAGTTCCCGGGCGGCCTGGTGTCCCGGGGGAATTTCGACCACCGCAAGATCGTGGGGCGTTACGGGATCCCGGCGTCGCTCAAGGGCAAGACGGTGCTCGATGTCGGGGCTGCAGACGGGTACTTCTCTTTCGAGATGGAGAAGAGGGGCGCGTCGCGGGTGGTCGCCCTGGACGTTCCCGGAATCGAAGACTGTGACTGGACCGCTCCGATGCACTCGCGGGTCGCCGCCCAGATCGGGACCCCGCCTCCCTGGACGACGCACTTTCTGCTGGCGCGCCACTGGCTCGGCTCGAAAGTCGAGCGACTCGAGATCAACATCTACGACCTCACGCCGGAGGCCGCCGGCAAGTTCGACGTCGTCTTCTGCGGCGACGTGCTGCTGCACCTGCAGAACCCCTTGAAGGCACTTACCAACATCTGTGCCGTCACAAAGGAGATGGCCATCGTCGAGACCGTGATCGATCCAGTCATCGAGCACCAGTTTCCCGGCGCCCCCTACGCCCGCTTTGGCTCCAGGGCCGACGAGGTCGTGCCCGGGGAGGTCAATACATTCTGGCGGATGAACAGCAGCGGCCTGAAGGACATGCTGGAATATGCGGGTTTCGGCGATGTCCAGCCCCAGGGTACATTCGCCCTCCCACCCGAGGGGACCCCGGTGACCGCGATGATCGCGACGCCGGGAAGGGGTGGCCGTGGCTAAGGCGCAGCCGCTGAAGGCCGAGCCGGCAAATGCCGGGAGCCCGGCGAAGACGCCGAGGATCATAGTGGTGATGCCGGCGCACAATGCTGGGCGGACCCTGCAAAGGACCTATGAGGCCATTCCTCGCGAAGCGGTAAGCGAGATCATCCTGGTTGACGACAAGTCCAGCGACGACACGCTGGAGGTCGCCAAGCTCCTGCCTCTGCATGTGATCTGGCACCCTCACAACGTCGGCTATGGCGGCAACCAGAAGACGTGCTATCTGGAGGCTCTACAGAGAGGTGCGGATGTCGTCGTGATGCTGCATCCCGACGGTCAGTACGAGCCGTCGCTCATCCCCGATCTCGTAAGGCCGATCGTCGAAGGAAATGCCGATCTGGTCCTCGGTTCACGCCTGGCGATCCCCGGCGCGGCAAGAGAAGGCGGTATGCCGCTTTACAAATACGTCGCCAACCGGGTATTGACCGGGATCGAAAATCTGATCCTCGGCACGGACCTATCCGAAATGCATACCGGCTACCGGGCCTATTCTCGCCGGCTCCTCTTGACTGTGCCCTTTCTAAGGAATTCGCTCGACTTCAGCTTTGATTCGGAGTTGCTGATGCAAACAGTTCACTTCGGGTTCCGGATAGCCGAGGTTCCCACCAGGTCCTGGTACTTCGCAGATGCTTCATCGGTGGGGTTCAAGGACTCAGTCGTGTACGGGCTGAAAACACTGGGCGCAGCCGGACGCCTCATGCTGCACCGTTCGCGGGTCTGGCCGTCTCGCAAGTTCAAGCCCTGACGCCGGCTTCCTCCACCGTCCGCTCGGCGCCCGCCGTGGATTCGGAGGGGCGAGGCCGCGCCACCGCCAGGACCGACAGTCCAAAGGGCAGATTGCGTTTGGTGAGGTAGGCAAGCTCTGCTTTGCTGATCCCCAGAAAAAAATCGTTCAAAGGTGCCGGCAGGGAGAAGTCATCGGCGCTGCCGGTCCGCCCGAGGAGAGATTTCAGCTTGCGAAACAGCCAGGCTATGGGAAGCAGCCATGAGTGAAAGTAGGTCAGCCTTACCGGATCGAAGCCGGCACCTTCGATCTCAGCGCCCAACTCGGGCTTTGTATACCTGCGGTAGTGGCCCAGCACGTGGTCCGCGTAGCTCCACATCCAGCGAAAAGCCGGAACGGTGACCACCAGGACGCCGTTGGGGCCCAGGACCCTCCTGGCCTCGGCCAGCAGGAGTTCGGGGCGGGGATGGTGTTCCACGACGTCGAGGGCAAACGCGGCGTCGAACGTGCCGGGGGCAAAAGGAAGATGGGCCGCCTCACTCTTGACCAGCGACCTCATGCCTTTGGACTGAGCATGCATCAAAGCCTCGGAGGAAAGGTCAACTCCCACGGCCTGTGAAAAGTCTCCCGCTTCGAGAAGCATGGCTCCGCCGCCGCAGCCGATATCCAGGCACTTCCCGCCGATGGACTCTGATCGGACCATCTTGGCAACCAGAAGCCTTTTTGCCCGGTACCACCAGTGCTTATCTTCCGATGTTGCCATGCGGTCGATGGCGGCCGCGGCCGGCACACCCGCCGGATGGGCGTCACCCCGGCGGACCCTCCTTACGACCCGTACGATGTCCCGCACGGCCCGGGTGCCGTCTTTGAGAAATGAGAACTTGCTGCCTTCATCGTGCGCCCAGTGGACCGGGATCTCCTTTACCCGGTAGCCGAGACGGTCGGCCAGCAGCACGACTTCGGCGTCAAAGGCGAAACCCTCGATGCGCTGTCGCTTGAAGATCTCCCGGGCCGCGTCCCGCTTGAACACCTTGAGTCCGCACTGCGTGTCCCGGTACTCGATACCAGTCACCTTTCGCAGCAGCAGATTGAACAGCCGGCCCGAAGCCTCCCGGTACCACGGCTGCCTTATCTCCAGAACCGATTCGGGAAGACCGCGGGATGCTATTGCAACGTCCCATCCCCCCCGGACGGCTTCCAGCAACTCGGCCAAGGCCTTTTCCCCCGCGCTGAGATCGACATCGCAATAACCCACGATCGGGGCGGTACCCGGATGGTGCATTCCGGCTCTAACGGCGGCCCCCTTGCCGCGGTGAGCAATCCGGATGACCGTAACCTGCATTCCGGTAGGTTTAGCGGCGGTCACCCATTTAGCAGCCTTCTCCAGGGTTTCATCGGTGCTGCCGTCGTCGGCGATGATGACTTCGAGGCGGATGCCCCATCCTGAGCTCAGCTCGTCGAGCCGCGATAGAGCGCTTTCGATCCGCGTCTGTTCGTTGAAGGCGGGCAAGATGAGACAAAGATCTGTTTCGATGCGAAGAGGCTAACAGCGGCATAACAAGGCCACAACTAAAGGGGGCAACGGCCGCGGATTGCTCTGTCATGATTCCGGTCGTATGGCGATCATTGAGCGGCTCCCCGCCGCCGTTCGAAAGAACTGGACTTTATTGATACCGCTGGTGGCGCTGGTGCTGTATCAGGGCGGCCTTGTTTTGCGATTCGGGCGAATCCTGCGGTCTCTGTACTGGATAAGCGACCTGGCTTTCATGCCGCTGCTGGCTGAGGACCTAGCGTCGTTCACGGACCCCGGAAAGGTGAATATGGGTAACACCCCCTACTTCAACGTGCTCTGGTGGTTGATGGCGACCAAGCACTTGCCTTTTCACAGAGCGATCTGGGCGGCCGGTCCCTACCTC
>JBOGWH010000180.1:0-1088 GCA_050692975.1 Actinomycetota bacterium
GTTCAAGAACCGCACCTTTATCCGTGTCCCTTGCTGCTCGGCGATGAATACGTTGCCCTGGGGGTCCGCCACGATGGCGGCGATCCTGGTAAAGCGGGCCTGCAGCGCCGGGCCCCCGTCCCCGGAGCTTGTTCCCCCGGGCAGGCCCACCGGGGCCGAAGGCTCGCCCGCCGCGGGCTCGACGGCAAAGCCCAGCCCAATGCCGGGTCCACCAAGCCCCGATGCCTGAAGCGTCGGCAGGCGAAGGACCTTGGCTTCGGTGGCGACCAAAAGGCCGCCGGTGCCATCTGCCGCAATGGCGCCGCTTCGCGGAAGAAAGAAATTTCCTCTCGGCGGGCCGGCCTCCGGTGTTTTAAGGACGGCCGAGCCGAACTGGTCCGCCTGTCTTATCCGGCTCTCCGCAGGAGGCCCGACCTGCACGAAAAGGGCGCCGTTTGCCCCTGTTGCGATTGACCCGGGCCGACTGCCCGGCTCGTCGGGCAGGGTCGTTGAGGCACAGACTCCCGGCCCGGCGACGGTATCCACGGTTGCTTCTCTGCGGGAAAGCTTGCCCGGGGACGACTCTTGCGAATGGGCCGGCAAGACAACCCCCATCGCCCCGAGCACTGTGACCAGGGTGGCGAGAGCGGATTGTCTAGACATCGGACAAGTATCGCTATTTAGCCTCCAAGTGGCCGACGCCTTCCTATACGAGGGAGCAAGGGAACCACAACAAATTGCATATTGCTGACCGCCCAAAGTCGTCACACAATTGATCTTGAGAGGGAGGGAACGGATCCGGCCTGGGGTCCGTACTAGCGGGAGGTTAAATGAGGAATACCTAGGGAGGCGCTTCGATGGGTCTGTTTTCTCGTCGGCAGGTCAGTCAGGGAGCCCAGAAGCTTGACGAGGATGGGGGAATTTCGATCAACCGGGATGGGGATTCCCAGAAGTGCGATCGGCTCAAAGTGAGTTGATTCGAACCATGCAGCAAGAAAGGAAATCAATGAACCGCAAGCAGCTTGTAGCGGTAGCAGCGCTGGTGGCCGGGATTCTTTCCGTGGCCAGCGTGGGTTGGGCCTGCATCACCTTTATCGGCGATATGCAGG
>JBOGWH010000181.1:0-6140 GCA_050692975.1 Actinomycetota bacterium
GACCGGGGTGACCGCCGCAGAGGTCGTCTCACTCGTGGGCGGCAGGGCCTTTCTTGATTTTCTTCCTCCCGTTGCCTCGCCGATTCTGGGCCTGGTCGCCGGCGCGTGCTTGTGGGTCGGCGAGGCCGCCGGGCACGGCCTGCGTGGGGAGGACCCGGAAGTCGCTGCCGAGTTCGAGCCGCCCGGCGTCTCGCCCCGGGACCTGCTCCGACTGATCGAGCCGTTCGCGCTGGCCGCTCCGGTTTTCTATTTCGGAATCCGGTTTTATCTCATCTGAGGGGGCACTTAGGGCGGTTGACTTTTGAGAGGGGCCCTTTAGGGCGGTTGGGCCGTAAGGACGGTTGACTTTTTGAGGGGCCTTATGGCGGGTTTTTGCAACCCCGGACGCTGAGGTACTCTGGACTCAGATGATTTCCACCGAAGAAGTCCGCGACCTCCTGGCCACCATCAACGATCCCGAGCTGCACCGCAGCATCGTGGAGCTCGGTATGGTCAGAGGGATTGACATTGCCCTTCCGCGGGTCAGCGTGGACATTGCCCTGACGATTCCCGGCTGCCCTCTCAAGTCGTTTTTCCAAGAAGTCATTCCGGCGAAACTCAAGGCGAGGTGGCCTGAGATTTCCGACGTTGTCGTCAATCTCGGCTCGATGACGGATGAAGAGCGAAAAGCACTTGTGGGCGGAATACGCCAGGAAGAGCCGGCGCCGATGGCCGCAATCGACTCCGCGACCACCGTGATAGCCGTCGGAAGCGGAAAGGGCGGAGTCGGCAAGTCGACGACCACCGTGAATCTGGCCGCAACCCTTGCACGGTCGGGCCACACGGTCGGGTTGCTGGACGCCGACATCTGGGGATTTTCGGTATCCCGCATGCTTGGAACCTCGGCCCAGCCGACGGTTCTCGACGAAAGGATGATCATCCCCGTCGAAGCCCACGGCTTCAAGATGATCTCGATGGGCAATCTGGTGGAAGACGACCGGCCCGTCATTATGCGGGGCCCGATGCTCCATAAGATCCTTCAGCACTTTCTGACCGACGTGCATTGGGAGGAGCCCAATTACCTATTGATCGACATGCCTCCCGGCACCGGCGACATATCCATCTCGTTGGCGCAGTTCGTTCCGGGGGCTCGCCTGGTGCTGGTCACAACCCCCCAGCAGGCGGCCGAGAAAGTGGCCGAGCGAGCCGGCGGAATGGCCGTAAAAGTGGGCATGAAGGTCGGGGGAGTCATCGAAAACATGTCGTACGCGGTGTGCGAGCATTGCTCGGAGCGGACCTATCCACTGGGCCGGGGAGGCGGCGCGGAGTTGGCGGACCGCTTCGGCGCACCGTTGCTCGGACAGATCCCCTTCGATCCCATCGTTGCGAGGCAGGGGGATATCGGCATCCCGCCGGTGCTTGCGGCCCCTGATTCAATTGTCGCCGCGGCTTTTGAGGAGGCCTGCGAAAACCTCCTGATGCACTATCCTCCGCTGCCGAAAACGAAGCGGGCCCCAAAGAAACCGCTTCCGCTCATAATGCAGCCCGGAGGACAGGGACAACCCCATACCCACTGAGCCTATTCCGCTGTCCCGGGCGTGAGGATTTACACCCGAAAAGGAGACGACGGTTCCACCGGCCTGCTGTACGGGGGCCGAGTCCGCAAGGATGACCGCAGAATCCAGGCCGGGGGGGCCCTTGACGAAGCGGTTGCCGCTCTGGGTCTGGCTCGATCGTTCGTCCCCAAGGCGGCCGGGCTGGCCGACCTACTGCTCAGAATCCAGCGCGAACTGTTCGTGGCCGGCGCCGAAATAGCCACGCTTCCCGAAAATGCCGGAAGGCTCAAAGGTGGGGTGACCAAGGTCACGAATGGCATGGTGGAGGCCCTGGAGACCGAGATCGACCGCGTCATCACCGAAATCGGCCCGCTTGACGGTTTCATTGTGCCGGGGGCCACCCCGGTTGCATCGTCCATCGACCTCGGCAGGGCGATGGTTCGCAGGGCCGAGAGGGGACTGGTTGCTCTTATGGGACCCGAAACGCCTACCGCGACATGGTTGCAGCCCTATCTCAATCGTCTATCGGACCTTCTGTTTATGCTGGCGCGTCTGGAAGAAAATGCCAACCAGGTGAGAGCACCGGGGATCAGGCAATCAGAAGGGGGTTGATTTTTTCTTCCCGGCGGGAATATTTCGTGCAATTTCGACAGGTCACGGGATTTTACGAGTGACCAGAGGAAGCAGGCGGCTTTTGGGCCGTTTTGCCGTGCCTGTATAAGGCTTGGTCTTGTAGAGTCTGGCATTGCGAAAAGGATATATAAGGCGCTAGGAGGTAGGAATGATGAAGTTTAGGAGGCTAGTCGGTCTGTTGCTGGTCGCCTCGGTGGCGATGAGTGCGGTCGTCATCCTGGGAGCTCCAGCAATGGCTAAGTTCAACCGCGATGAGCCCAACCAGGGTGGAGTTGTTGTCGAAGAAGGCGACTCTCCGGACTGTATGAGCGGCAGCTGCGGCGGAATGATCGTGGAAGACCCCGCTGGTGCAGGGCCCAACTGCGACTGGGGTAACTGCGGCGGCAGCGTTTGTGCCGGCCCCGACTGCGGAAGCTGCGAGGGCGGCAACTGTGGTGGGAGCATCGGCGGCACCAGCAAGGAAATGGCCAAGGACAAGGCCGCTGCAGAGAAGGCAGGAAGCCTTCCCAGGACCGGCGTGACCCTGCCGCTGGCTTCGACCGTGGCTCTGGGTGTCGGGCTTGTGCTGGTCGGACTCGCCTTCCTGTACATGGGCGACCCTTCCACTAAGTTCGCAATGTCCGCAATGGGCTACCGCCCGAGGCGGCGTGCTTAGTTAGCAGAAGCACCTAAAAGAGAGCCCCTTAGGGGGCTCTCTTTTTTTTGGTCCGGCGACAGCCCAGCGGCCTCCCTCGCGCCCTCCGCGGTATGGTCTCTGGTATGAGCGACATAGCGAACATCGGGAAGTACTCCCCGGGCCAGGCGATAGGCGGTTACCTGATCGAGCGAAAAGAACCGCTGGAGCACCTCAGAGGCTATTACTACGAGCTCAGCCACGACGCAACGGGGGCCCGGCACATCCACATCGAATGCCCCGAGGACAATCACACCTTCGGCGTCCTTTTCCCGACCGTCCCCCAGGATTCCACCGGAGTGGCACACATACTCGAGCACGTGGTGCTGGCGGGGTCCAGGCGGTTTCCGGTGCGGGACCCGTTCTTTTCGATGATCCCGAGGTCGCTCAAGACCTTCATGAACGCCATGACGTCGAGCGACTGGACCGTCTATCCCTTTTCGACCCGCAACGAGAAGGACTTTTTCAATCTTCTCAGCGTCTATCTGGATGCAGCTTTCTTCCCGCTGATCACCGAGGAGGCGTTCTCTCAGGAGGGCCACCGTCTCGAGTTCGAAGATCTGGAGGATCCCGGTTCCGGCCTTCGGTTCAAGGGGGTCGTGTTCAATGAGATGAAGGGGGCCATGGCTTCGCCGGCCAGCGTTATGTACCGGGGCCTCGGCAAAGCCCTGTTCCCGGGGCTCACCTACGCCAACAACTCGGGCGGAGACCCTGAATCCATCCCCGACCTGACCCACCAGAAACTTAAGGAATTCCATTCCGTTCACTACCACCCCAGCAACGGCTACTTCTTCACCTACGGGAGCCTTCCACTGGAGAAGATGCTGGAGGAAATTGAATCGCAGGTCCTGAAGCAGTTTGACCGCATAGAGGTGGACGTTTCGATACCCGACGTCGAGAGGTTCGATTCGCCCGGGCGCCACGAGCTGAAGTACCCCCTGTCCCGCCAGGAGGACCCTGCGAGAAAGGGTCAGGCCCTTGTGGCCTGGGTCGCCAATCACGTCAACGACTCTTTCGAGACTCTGGCCCTCAGGGTCATTCAGGAGGTTTTACTGGGCAATCCAGCGTCTGTATTGCACCGTGCCCTGATCGGGTCGGGCCTGGGCGACGGCCTGGCGGATGGGACCGGCTATCACACCGATTTCAAGGAAGCCATTTTCGGGGCCGGTCTCAAGGGCATCGATCCGGAGGCCGCCGGCAAGGTGGAGGACATTGTGCTGGCCACCCTGGATGAGGCGGTTCGGGAAGGTCTTGATCGCGTGCAGGTTGATGCGGCGATTCATCAGCTGGAGTTCGATGCCCGGGAGGTCTCCAATCAGGGATTTCCCTACTCACTGAAGGTGTTCTTCGAGCTTTCGGGAGCCTACATTTACGGCGGGGATCCTTACCGGGCGCTGCAGTTCGACGCCGACCTTGCGAGATTGCGGGACGAGCGGAACAAGGCTGGGTTTTTCGAAGGTCTGATTCGAAAGTGGCTGTTGGGCAACACCCACCGAGTATTGATGGTGCTGGGCCCGGACCAGGACCTCGACGAGCAGAAGACCGCGCAGGAGCTTGACCGCCTTACGGAAATCGGAAGGGGACTTTCGGAGGAGGATAAGCGGCGGATAATTCAGCTGACGAGAAAGCTCAAGGAAGAACAGGAGGCCAAGCAGGATCTTAGCTCGCTCCCCACCCTTGAGCTCGCCGACGTTCCGATGTCCTTTGAGGCGATTCCAAATCGCCTGGAAAGCGTGGCGGGCACCGAGATCGGCATGTTTCCGCAACCGACCAACGCGATCACCTACGTCGACCTGCGTATTGGCTTTGAGAGGTTGTCCGAGCCGCTGGTCGATCTGCTGCCTTTGTTCTCGTACTGCTTCCCGAAGATGGGGGCCGGCAAAGACGATTACCTGAAGATGGCGAATCGAATCTCCTTCTATACCGGGGGCATATCGGCGTCGGCCGGTGTCCGCCCCCACGCCAGCGGCACGGAAATCCTCCGTAACTGGACCCTGCAGGGCAAAGCGCTCGCACGCAACCACGAGCAGTTTGTTGCGATTCTGAAGGACTTTCTGGAGGCGGTGCGCTTCGAGCCCAAGCGGCTTCACGAGCTCATCGCAGAGTTGAGGATCGCCAAGGAGGCCTCCGTGGTGGGATCGGGAACTCATTACGCGAGCGTCCTCGCCGGATCGCGTCTCAGCGCGGAAGGTGCATTGGACGAGCGGCTTGGAGGGCTTTCGCAGCTGGCTTTATTGAAAGAGCTGGCTCGGCTGGGAGTTGACGAGCTGGGAGATGTCATCGGGAAGTTCACTTCGATAGTGGGAGAATTGTTTCGGTCCGACGGTATGAGGGTCTGCGTCACGACCGAGGATCGATATCTTGCAGAGGTCCAGGACCTGCTCGCACCCCTGATCAACGGCCTTCCGGGAGGAGATCTCGCCGGCTTGCCAGAAGCCGAATTTGCGCCAGGCCCCTTCGTCCACCAGGCCAGGACGACCTCGTGTCCGGTGGCATTCAATGCCAGGGTGTTCAAAACCGTCAGGTTCACCCATCCGGATGCTCCCGCTCTTCTGGCTCTTTCTCATTTCTTGCGCGCTTCCTATCTGCACCGGGAAATCCGTGAGAAGGGCGGCGCCTACGGCGCTCACGCCAACTACGATTCGGAAAAGGGCAAGTTCACTTTCTCCTCCTACCGCGATCCCAACATTTCCCGCACCTACGACGTTTTCGAGGAAGCGGTCTCCTTTGTTCTAAAAGGTGGGCTGGATCGCGACGAGATCAAAGAAGCAGTCCTTTCGGCCTGCGGGGCCGTCGATCCTCTCGAATCCCCCGATACCAAGGGCCGCCGCAGATACTTCGACAACATTGCCGGTTACACCCTCGACCTCAGGCAGGAGTACAAGAGGGGGTTGCTGCGTATCACCGAAGACGATCTCGTTCGAGTTGCAGACACTTACCTTGCCCACGATGGGGCATGCATGTCTACGATCTCGAATCCGGAAAAGGTAGAGCAGGCCAACAAGGAGATGGGCGGCATCTTCGAAGTGGCCCCGATATAGGGCCCAGGACACCGTGGACGAACTGGCTCTGGCCAGGGAACTTGCCGATATCGCCGACGAGATCGCGATGACGTACTTCGCGACCAATCCCGCCGTAACGAGAAAACCCGACGGCAGTCCGCTGACCGAGGCCGACGGTGGCATCGAACGGGCCTTGAGGGCACGCATCGCAGAGGTGTTCCCCGACCACGGTACTTTCGGGGAGGAGGCCGGCTTGCAGGGCGACCCCGGCGGCCCCCTGTGGGTGATCGATCCGAT
>JBOGWH010000182.1:0-3484 GCA_050692975.1 Actinomycetota bacterium
AACCGGGGTCGCTGAGATTGCCGCCGTTGCGGGCAAATGTCTTTCTCACGTCGGCCGCAGCCCGATTGCGGTTGTCGGTCATGACCTCCACCATCACCGCGACTCCGCCCGGGGCGTATCCCTCGTAGACCAGGGTTTCGTACCTGACACCTTCCAACTCCCCGGTGCCTCGCTTGACCGCCCTCTCGATGGTGTCGTTGGGCATGGAGGCGTCCCGGGCCCGGGAGATTGCGTCTGCCAAAGTCGGATTGGATTCGGGGTTTCCGCCTCCCTCACGGGCCGCGACCTCCACCATACGAATCAGCTTTGCAAACAGCTTGCCGCGCTTGGCGTCAACTGCCGCTTTGCGATGCTTGGTAGTAGCCCACTTTGAATGCCCAGACATTAAGCCTCCGTTTCCGTCCCGCAGCTCCCTAGTGAAGTTGCCATTCTGAAGCGGCCTCCGAAAGTTTCCGTCCCCACGCTCCCCGGGGAGATTTCCATTCTTAAGCTACCCCCGGGACCATTGCTTCCAGAAACCACCGGTGGATGCGCTGCTCGCCCGCAAGCTCCGGATGAAAGGTGGCCGCCAGAACATTCTCCCGGCGAACCAGCACCGGCCTGCCGGCGCAGCGGGCCAGAGTTTCCACTCCCTCGCCTATGGACTCGATGGCAGGGGCCCTGATAAACACTGCCTTGACGGTGGCGCCCAGGATGGGAACTTCCAGATCCGTCTCGAAGGAGTCCACCTGCCGGCCGTAGGCGTTGCGCTCGATCCTCACCGGCAGGACTCCCAGAGGAATCTCCCCGTCGGACACGTCCTCGGCCATCAAAATTGCTCCGGCACAGGTGCCGAAGACGGGCATCCCCGCCTCTATGCGCTTTTTCAGAGGATCTCTCAGCTCGACCCTTTCGACGAGCTTCAGCATCGTCGTCGACTCACCGCCGGGGATGATCAGATAGTCAACCGCCTCGAGCTCCGCCGCCGAACGCACTTCGATGCCAGTCTTCCCAAGAGACTTCAGGACCTGCAGGTGCTCGGCGAAGTCCCCCTGGAGGGCGAGTACGCCGACCAAGCCGGCTACCATCCACGGCCCGCCAGGCGCTCGTCGGGGGGGAGGTCCCGCAGCTCAAGTCCGCGCATTGGCTCGCCGAGGCCGCGCGACACCTTTGCGATCATGTCGGGGT
This sequence comes from Actinomycetota bacterium, assembly GCA_050692975.1. Lineage (GTDB taxonomy): Bacteria > Actinomycetota > CADDZG01 > JAHWKV01 > JAHWKV01 > JBOGWH01. The sequence continues at coordinate 1,168 of JBOGWH010000182.1, forward strand.
CGTTGAAGTAGGTAGTCGCGTCGACTACCGCTTTTGCCAGCAGTGCCGGATTCTCACTTTTGAAGATTCCCGATCCCACGAAAACACCCTGGGCCCCCAGCTGCATGACCAGCGCGGCGTCGGCGGGGGTTGCGACGCCTCCCGCGCAAAACAGGACCACCGGCAGAGCTCCCGTTTCGGCCACCTCTTTGATCAGATCGATTGGAGCCCCCATCCTTTTGGCCTCGGTCATCAGTTCCTCCGGAGCAGCGCTGTGGAGCCGGCGAATTTCGCCTGTTATCGAACGGAGGTGCCGTACCGCCTCGACGATGTTTCCGGTCCCGGCCTCTCCTTTCGAGCGGATCATGGCGGCCCCCTCACCGATGCGCCTCAACGCCTCGCCGAGATTGGTCGCCCCGCATACGAAAGGAACGGTAAAGCCCCATTTGTCGATGTGAAATGCCTCGTCGGCGGGCGTAAGGACCTCTGATTCATCAACGAAATCGACTCCCAGCGACTGCAGGATCTGGGCTTCCGCAAAATGTCCGATCCGGGCCTTGGCCATTACCGGGATCGTGACCGCCTCCATGATCTCCATGATGCGGTTGGGGTCCGCCATCCGGGCCACACCTCCCTGCGCGCGGATGTCGGCGGGGACCCGCTCAAGAGCCATTACTGCAACTGCTCCCGCTTCCTCGGAGATTTTCGCCTGCTCCACGGTCGTGACGTCCATGATCACCCCGCCCTTCAGCATTTCGGCGAGTCCCCTCTTAACCCGGGCGGTGCCGCGCTCAGTCACTGTGTGCCTTTCATTTTCTTGGATTCGATTTTACAGCCGGGGCCGAAACCGGAAAGGTTCACTCGTTCTTTTACAGCCAAGCTCCCGGATGACCGAAAAGGATCCCACGGCAACTACGCACCCCCGACCGATTGGATCCAAGTGCGGCGGCCGCGGGCCGCTGCCGGAGAATTGCCCTGGTCTGTGGCGTGGAAGGCAGACGGTTACGACAACGGCTGTGCCGATCGGAGCCCAGTCCCACAGAAAAGCCGCGTCCGCTGTTGACTGACGGACGCATCCTAGGCTGCGGAACTGGCCCAGCTCTGCATCGGTCTGGATCGGTCCCCTGCGGCCGTTAGGAATTGCGTGAAAGCCTATGTCCAGGCCCGCGGTGCGAGCGAAGCGCACCACGGCGGCGCAAACAAGCGCCATGAGACTCTCTTTCTCGTTGCAGAGGGAGCTTTCCCGCTTTTCGAAAGTGAACATTTCCTGTGAGGCTACGGGTTCTTGCCCGCAGCCCGGCACGGTACTAAAAGGTGAAGACTCTTTCGGCCGAGGTCATGAGTTGTGCCGCTTCAGGCGGGCTAACCCACTTCGCACTCAGAGGGATCAGGTCCTCGTCGGTCGCCCCACGGGCGACTGCGCAGCCTTTTCAGACGTAAACGGCAAGAGAGTGCTTCTTGACTTTCTCAAGAAGCTCACGCAGCGGGGGAAGCCCGAGGCCCTCTACGGCCTCCGCGGCTTCACCCACCAGAATGTCCGCCGAATCCCCGCCCAGAATAAAGGCAACTTCGTCGCCATTCTCGACAGCCCCGTTGACTCCCAGGTGAAAAGGCATCGAGGCGCGGACGGCATCGGCTTTCCCGGCGGAACAGAAAAAGATGACTTTCATCGCGGCGTCTCCTTGGTCACAGGTCGATTAAGTCGCAGGTGCATTAAGAGCATCATCAACACCCACCAACACCCCGCCCACGATATACCTCGCGGGCGGGGCCATCTGCAATCTGGCGGTTCTCATTTTCGAGGGACGGGTCCCCGGGGGCCCGTGTGGGTGACTTATGTCGGCGGGGCCGGTACGGGGCCGAGCGCCTCGCAGGTTACTGAACTGTGACCGGGCGGTTGTTGGGAAGCAGGTGGATCCAGGTGTTCCCGGGGGCCAGCTTGATCGAAGCTCCGGTGGAGTCCTTGATAGTCGTGTCGTCCTGAAGACCGGGGCGACTCCAGGTGCCGGTCAGAGCGGTTCCATTCTTGAAAACCTGGGCCTCACCGGTGCCGGTGACGGTTATCTCCGGTGAGCCTCTGCCGAGCGTTACCGGCACCTTGATAACCACCACATTGACGACCTTGATCTGGCCGGCCGCAGAGTTATGGGGGGTATCGCCGTGGGAACGAAGGTACGCGCCCGAGGCCGGATCGAACGTGTATTTGGAAGGAGCCCCGCCCCCGAAGGAGAACGACACGATGTTCGCCGGCGTGCCCGCCGGGGCTGCCGGAGATGTCGGTGAACCCGTCGCCGTGGGGGAGGCCGCCCCACTTGCCCTTGAACCTGTCGCCGTGGGG
>JBOGWH010000183.1:0-2002 GCA_050692975.1 Actinomycetota bacterium
CGGCACGACGGGCGATTCTTCCGCCGGCTCCGCGGCGGCCTCAGCTGCTGCCGCCTCCGGCACGACGGGCGATTCTTCCGCCGGCTCGTCAGCGGCCTCAGCTGCCGCCGCCTCCGTATCGCCGGCCTGCGCTTCGGGTGCTTCAGGTGCCTGGCTCTCGGGCGCAGCCGCCTCCGGCGCAGCGGCCTCCGGCGCAGCGGCCTCGGGAGCAGCGGCCTCGGGAGCAGCCGCCTCCGGCGCAGCCGCCTCCGCGGGAAGCTTGTCTTTCAGTGCCGTCAGGGCATAGCCCAGATTGCGGACGGGCGCCGAGAGCAAAAGGGCGAACTGAGCAATGGGACCCTGCATGAGCCCGGCAAGCTGGGCGAGGAGCACCTCACGGGGTTTGACCTTGGCCAGCGCTTTGGCCCTCTCTCCGTCGAGTACTTTTCCTTCGAGAAGGCCGCCCTTGACCACCAGAGCCGGGTATTTCTTTGAAATTTCATCTATCTCTTTCGCGGCCGGAACAGGGTCGCCGCTGATGAAAGCAATGGCGGTGGATCCTTCCAGCAGCGGAAGGAGGTCTTCGAGATTGGCTTCCTTGGCGGCGATGCGCCCGAGAGTGTTTTTGACCACCTTCAGCTCGGTACCCGAATCTTTCAGCGAGCGCCGCAATTCGGCCATCTCGCTCACGCGCAGCCCGCGGAATTCGGCAAGGAGCGCAGCGCTTGAGTTCTCCAGCTTTTCTTTCAAAGCTTGAACCGCTTCAACTTTTTCAGGTTTCGGCACATCGGCCTCCGTAAACAAAAAAACGACCCGCCGAACACGACAGGTCGTCAAAAGATGCCTTTTAACCTGAGCGGGCGCCCCATCGGGACCTTAAGGCCAAACGACCACCAGCCGTCTTCGGTTTCCCGAGATTAACACACGTGGATCAGGCGCCGGAGGCGGTTTGAAGCTCCTTGGGCCGGTTGGGGTCGATCCTAATGCCGGGCCCCATAGTCGGAGCCACGGTCAACGATTTCAGGTACCGGCCCTTCGAGGCCGCGGGCTTGGACCGGATTACTTCGTCCACGATCGCAAGATAATTTTCGGCGAGATCTTCCAGAGCAAACGACGCTTTGCCGATGATGGCGTGGATGTTGGCCTGGCGGTCAGTTTTGTATTCGATCTTTCCGGCTTTGATTTCTTTTACCGTCTGTCCGATTTCCATGGTTACCGTCCCTGCCTTGGGAGAGGGCATCAGGCCTCTCGGACCGAGCACCTTTCCCAGCTTTGAAACGACTGGGCCCATCATGTCGGGCGTAGCAACGGCGACATCGAAGTCCGTCCAGCCCTTTTGAATGCGGTCGGCAAGGTCCTGGCCTCCCACCACGTCGGCTCCGGCCTCTTCGGCCTCGCGCGCCTTGTCGGCCTGGGCAAATACCGCCACCTTTATGCTCTTGCCGGTGCCCTTGGGGAGGCTTACGGTACCGCGCAGCTTCTGGTCCTCTTTGCGGACGTCGAGACCCAGACTCATCGAAAGCTCGATGGTCTCATCGAACTTCGCTTTGGCCAGCGACTTGACCATCTCGAGTGCTTCCTGAGGGGAATACAGCCTGGTCCGGTCGACGTTCTCGGCTGCTTCCCGGTAGCGCTTGCCGCCTTTGGTGTTCACTGAACCGTTATTCCCATCGACCTGGCGGTTCCCTCGATGATTCTGGCCGCCATGTCCACATCGTTGGCAGACAGGTCGGCCATCTTGGTCTCCGCAATCTCGCGGACCTGAGCTTTGGTGACGGTTCCGACTTTGGTCCGGTTCGGCTCGCCGGATCCCTTTTCCAGCCCGGCGGCCTTCTTGAGCAGAGCCGCGGCCGGAGGGGACTTGAGGACAAAGTCAAAAGTGCGATCTTCGTAAATCGTGATCTGGACGGGGATGATCATGCCCTGCTTGGAGCCGGTTTGATCGTTGTACTGCTTGCAGAAGTCCATGATGGCGACGCCGTGGGGACCGAGAGCGGTACCCACCGGGGGAGCAGGCGTGGCC
>JBOGWH010000184.1:0-1689 GCA_050692975.1 Actinomycetota bacterium
TGAAATACGCCTCGGCAATGCGGGATCTGCCCGCATTGTGGACGCACACGAACAGGATTGTCGGTTTCATCACATCACTCTAGCGTCGAGGAATCGCTTCCCAAGTCCGGAACCACTCCCGTCGCACAAAGTTCAAATCGTGTTCCGGCTGGGGCAACGTCCGGTTTGCCCTTGGTCCTTATAGTCAAGCGCGTTCAACTTAGTCCGGCCGACCACGTCATCGAATCCAGGATTGGATTGACCGAGCCGCCGGGGGAGGCAGGTCCGTCCGGCATGCGTTATGCAACAGCAGACGATCTGGCCCTGTACGGCGCCCTCGCCGGCGGTGCACTGTGCTGCTTGGCGGCAATGAAGGTGCTGATGCCCGTGGGAAGGAGGCTGGGATTCGTGACCCGCCCCAGGTTGTTCGGCAAGTCCGATAACGCCATCGTGTTTCTCGGCGGCTTCGGGATATTCATTGCAATTGCTCTGCTCACCGCGCTGCTCCCCGGGGCGCAGCGCCCGGTCGGATTTCTCCTCGCCGGCGGCGGGGTACTGCTGTTTCTGGGAACGGCCGACGACCGCTACGCCTCGCGGGGAGGCCTGGGCGTGGCCGTGCGTGTTGCGTGCGAGATCGCCGTCTGCCTTTCGCTTTGGATGTTCGGCTTTCGTCCCTTTACAAGCGGCTACCTCTGGGTTGACGCGGTTTTCACCACCCTCTTCCTGGTGGCGGCGGTCAACTCATTTAACTTGGTCGACAACATGGACGGGGTGGCCGGAGCCACCGCCGTGGGAGCGCTCGCAGGGCTGGCGATTTTGTTTTCGGTGACGGGCCATCCGGCGCAGGTTGTCCTCGCCGCGGCGGTGGCCGGCTCTTGCCTGGGATTCCTGCCGTTCAACATACGGCGGCCGGTCGCATACCTCGGCAACGGGGGTTCGCTGCTTCTCGGGCTCGCCGTCGGCCTGCTGGCTCTGGAGCTCGGCGGGCGGATCGGCGGGTCCGGCGGCATATTGGCCGCCCTGGTGGTGGCGGGGGTTCCGCTTACCGATTCGGTCACCCGCCAGTTGTCGCGATGGGTCAGGGGACGAAAGATCTGGGACATCTCCGGGGGCACCGACCACATATCCCACCGGCTGGCCGGAGCAGGATTGCCGGCGCCGGCCGTGGCCCTGGCCCACGGGCTGACCGCCCTGACTTTCACTTCGGCCGCGGCGATGTTCATTGTTCGCGGCGCCCCCGGCGCGCTCGGGCTCCTCATCGCCGCCCACATTGCCATCGGGGCGCTGCTTGTTCGCCTCTCCGCGGGGCCGGCACCGGTGAAAAAGGGACGCCGCGGGCTGATCATCATCGGTCTGGGGGCGGCCGGGGCCCTGGCAGTTTCGGCCGGGCCGGCGCTGGCCGCGGGAGGCGACCTCATCAGGACACGAGCGCTGCTCAGGCAAGGGGAAACGGCGGCAAGGGCACTGAAGCCTCAGGCAGCCATCGAGTACTTTCGGGAGGCCGAGCGCCGTGCGAGGCGCGCGGCGAGCCATCTGGACTCCAGGCTCACATTCTCGGTCCGGCTTGTTCCGGTGGCCCGTCAGACCCTCCTACAGTCGCATACCATCGCGTTGGGGGCCGCCCGGATGGCCGGCGCCGGCCGTATGGCGGCGGACGCGGGCGCGGCGGCCGACCTCCACGGCGATCTTTTTTCCAACGGAGCCGTATCC
>JBOGWH010000185.1:0-2479 GCA_050692975.1 Actinomycetota bacterium
GAGCAGCACATCGCGCGAAATTGGCTCCGAAACCATTGCCCCGGACCGGCGGGCCGCGGCCGGGTCCTCCCCCCCTGCCTCCGGGGGCGATGCAGCAGGCATTTGAGCCGGGAAAGCCTCGATGCCCTCCGGCGTTTCAGCCTGGACGGCAGGGCTTTGGGTCCCGATCCCCCGGCGGGCGGAGCGGCGGCTTCGCTTGCCCGGCGCCGCGAAGCGAAAATCCTGGCGGAGCCCGAGCATCCTCAAAGCGATCTCGAACATGTACGGAAGGGCCGCAAAGAGACCGAGAGCTCCCAGGTCGCCTCCGGAGACTGCGGCATGGGTCAGGGGACCAAGACCGTACAAACCCATCGAAAGCATCCTTGCGGCCCGCTGCCCGGCCCTCAGGGCAACGAACCGGTAGGCGCCCGCCAATCCCGCGCCGATCAGGAAAATGATCAGCAGCCTCTGGGCGAAGCCGGGGCTGCCGAACCCAAGCACGCTCACGAGCCACATGACCGCGAAGGCGGGCGGAGAGGCCGACTCGCTTCCGAGTCCGACGTCGCGCCACGCCGCCAGGTAGCCGCCGAGAAATGTCCCGGCGGGGGAGTCCGGGAAAGGCCATAGCGACCCCACGGCCAGCTGATCGCCGATCAGGATCTTTCGCATAGCCACTACCAGCGCTATGAGAATCAAGGCGCCTGCGGCAGTGGTCGGACGCCGGATCCACACCGCCAGGCTTTTCTTGATCGCCGCAGGGGTGAGGTGTGACAGCGTCCGAGCCCCCAGCGCGATGGTCCCCTTTTCCCAAGCGCGCAGTCGCCTTTCCAGAAACACCCGCGCCCGGTCGGTGTCGCTGACCATCAGCCGTCGCAGACGGCGATCCGGAATCGCCCGGCGCCTCTGTACGGCCCTGCGGCGCCGCAGCACATCGGGAAGAGAGACCAGGTACGAGGCCAGGGCCTTGGGATATTCCCCAATCTGCTCGAACCGACGGAAGAAGATGAGCATGAAGACCTCGGCGACCGAAAGCCCCAGGTAAAGGGCCATGATCGGAACCATCCGGTACAGCGCCACGTTTTTGGTGATGGTGCGGAGGCGGTTGCGGCGGGTCAGAAACCGGTTCGAGGGTATGGCGCGTACGTGGCGCCGCTCGTTGGAAAGGGCCTCGGCGTGGCGGAAACGGGCCCCCGGCTGGACCATGACCCTGAATCCTGCAAGCCGGGCGCGGGTGCACAGATCCAGGTCCTCTCCGAAGGCGAAGTAGCCCGCGTCCCACAATCCGCAGCGCTCGACGAAGCTGCGGGAGACCAGCATGCATGCGCTCGTGACGTACAGCACTTCCTTTTGCACGTCGTGCTGTCCCTGATCGATCTCGCCGGGGTCCAGTCCCGAATAGGGGTACCCGAACTGGTCCGCCGACATCCCCACTTCAACCAGGACCTCCGGACGGTCCCACTCCACTCCCTTGGCTCCGACAATGCCGGCGTCGGTCTCCAGAGCCGTCGCCACCATGAGGCCGAGAGTCTCGGGCTCGAGCTCCACGTCGTCGTGCAGGAACAGAAAAAAATCGGCGTCTCTCGCCCGGGATGAAACCTCCAGAGCGGCGTTGGCCGCCGCCCCGAAGCCGACATTGCGCTCGACCCGGACGAATTCTGCTTCGGGAAGCATGTCGCCGAAAGACTCCGCGACGTTCTCCGCCGATGCCGAATCGGCCACCACGACATCGAAGTTGGGATAGATCTGCTCGGCCAGCCCTTCGAGGCAGTTGCCCAGCCAGGCGGTGCCGTTGTGGGTGACCACGACGGCAAGGACCCGCGGGGATGCTGCAGCCGAGGGGGGCTGGTAGTAAACGTCCTCGGGATGCTCAACCAGATCGGGGGGCAAAGCAGATTGCCGCAAACTACCGGCGCTTGGTCGAGGAGGCCTTCTTGCTTGGCGACCGGTTCGCTTTTTGTGCCTTGGGCTTGCCGTCCGTCCTGAGCGCGGCGGCTCTCACCGGCTCCTCCCGGCCGCCGCCCTCAGTATGGTGTGAGGAAACAATCACCGGCTCCTCCTCCTCCGGCGCTTCACCCCAGAACTGGGTACCCTCGCTGCCGTCATCGGTGCCCGGGGGCTCATCGAAGGCGCCCTCAGGGCCGGCCCCTGAAAGTGCTTCGTGCGGATCGATCTTGACAGAGCCCGGCGCAGCGGAACCCGCGCCGGCCGAGCCGAACTGCGGCAGGGGCGCCATGGGCGCCTCCGCCGGTGGCGGATGATCAAAACGCTCGGGAGGTCCGGTAGCCAGGCCCTCCTCGATCCGTTTGGCCTGGGCCCGGGCGAGGCCTTTTGACAGCTTGGCTTTCTGGCGGCCGCCGAGGGCCTCGCCCGCCTCACCCAGCAGTTGGATCAGCATCCTGGTGCGGATTTGCTCCATCTCGACGTCCCTTTCCTCCAAGTAGGCCGTCAAGCTCCGGTGCAGATTCTGCAAAGCCGCCATCGACTGCATGAACCTGTTCTC
>JBOGWH010000186.1:0-1414 GCA_050692975.1 Actinomycetota bacterium
CTTCACAGGCGCAGAACATCTTTCAGGGGAATGCTGGCGGTGGCCGCTGCAGCCGCCACCGGCCTGATGGTGTACTCCTACCTCTCTTACGTGAAATCGCAGATACCGGTCACCGGCAAACTCGCTCCGCTGGTGCTGGCGGCGGTCGATATCGCGCCCGGTGAGGTACTGAGCGGCGGGATGATCCGGGTGGCCGACCATCCCGACAAATGGATGCCGGCCGGGGCCATAGGCCAGCGGAAGACCGCTCTCGGGAGGACCGCCGCGGTCCCGATCTTCAAGGGGGAACCGGTCACCACCCGCAAGATAGGCCTGGCGGGGGGCCTCTCGTCGCTCATCCCGCAGGGTATGCGTGCCTATGCGCTGCCCGCGTCGGCGGCGGCCGCGGGGGCCTTCACGTTGCGACCCGGAGACAAGGTGGACGTGCTGGCAACCTCCCCGGACCCGGCAACCGGGCAGAGCAGCACGACGATCATCCTGCGCTCGAGACAGGTCGCTCCGGCGCCCGCCGCGGCCCGCGGAGGGTCTGGCACATTGAGCCTCGAGAGCAGGCAATCCGGCCGCCCGATCACCCTGCTGGTGACTCCGGATGAAGCACAGAAACTGGCGGCTGCCGAGTCGACTGGAAAGCTCACGTTGATTCTGGCTCCGCAAGAGATCGTTTCGCAGCCCAGGGGCGCCCCCCAAGCCGGCACTTGAGCCTGCTTCAGGCCCTGGTCCTCGGCCTGGTCCAGGGCCTGACCGAGTTTCTGCCGGTTTCCTCCTCCGCCCATCTGGTTCTCGTCCCCGCTCTTGCCGGATGGGAGAGCCCCGGACTTGCATTTCTCACCTTTCTTCATGCGGGGACCCTTTTGGGTCTGATCGTCTATTTCCGGCGCGACCTTCTTTGGCTGGCGGGAGGTGTCTTCTCCCCTGGGCCCCGGAGATCCCTCCTTTTATTGATGGCCCTGGCCACCGTCCCCGGTGCGCTCATCGGGGTCCTTTTCGAAAAGCAGTTCGAGGCCCAGTTCGGACGGCCGGTGTCGGTTGGATTTCAACTCGCATTCAGCGGGGTCATACTGATCGCGGCCGATTTGATCGCGCGGCGAAAAGCCACCCCCGGGGCCAGCAGCGAGCCGGCCGGCCTCGAGGGTCCCGCCGGCGCCGACGCCGCTTTGGCCGAGTCGGTCACTCCAGTGACGGCGCTGGGGGTCGGGTTCGCTCAGGCGGTTTCGATAGTCCCGGGAATCTCCCGCTCCGGCGCCACCATCGGCGCCGCTATGGCTGCGGGCCTGACCAGATCTCAGGCCGCAAGATTTTCGTTCCTCGTTGCGATTCCCATCCTGGCCGGGGCGGTGATCTTCGAGCTTCCCAAGCTGAGCGGGGGATCCGCCGGGGGCGCCGCCCTCGCTGTGGGCTTCATCGCATCGGCGGT
>JBOGWH010000187.1:0-3445 GCA_050692975.1 Actinomycetota bacterium
ATCAGGATCATCCCGGCCACGAAGCCACCCACGTGAGCCACCCAGGCTACCCCTGCTCCCCCCGCCTGCTGTCCGGCCCCGATGAAGAATTGCGAGACGAACCACAAAGCGAGGACGACAATCGCCGGCAGCTGCATGAATTGAATGAAGATAAACAGAGGCACCAGGGTGGTGACCTGGGCGTGAGGAAAAAGGATGAGGTAGGCGCCCAGCAGCCCGGATATAGCACCGCTGGCGCCCACAGTCGGCACCTCAGAGGCGGGGTTCGCAAGGACGTGGGCCATGGTCGCCGCAAGCCCCGCGAGCAGATAAAAGATGACATACCTGACTTTCCCCAGAACATCCTCGATGTTGTTTCCAAACACCCAGAGAAACAGCATGTTGCCCCCCAGATGAAGCAGGCCGCCGTGCAAGAACATCGATGTGAACATCGAGGCGATGACCGACTTGGCTTCCAGCGGCATTCCCGGGCAAGCCCTCAGGGTGCCCTCGAGCGGGCCGCCCTCGGTAATCTCAACGGGGACAACACCCCATTTGTAAAAGAAGATGTTCAACCGGCAGCTGTCCCCTGCTCCCAGTTGGGGCTCGGTGAAAAAGATCAGAACATTCAAAACGATCAGGGCGACCGTAAGGTAAGAAAATGTGCTGGTCGGGTTATCGTCTCTAATCGGTATAAGGGAATTGCTGCCTAGCATGCCAAGCAGCATACCCATCACCGGGCGCATTTCGGCCATTGCGCCCCAACCACGACCGGTCTGGGAGCTGTGCCTCGTCCGGGTTGACACGGCACTTTGTCCCTGTCAGCCTTTATCTCCCTTGAGGACTTATTTTCGCGCTTTTTTCAGGCACCCAACGACCACTGCACTGCTCGCCGGAGTCCTGTTCGCGGCCCATCCCACTGCCTTTGCGGCAGACGTTTCGACGGTCCAGAAAGAACTGGACACCATCGCAGCGCAATATGGAAGACTCGAGACTGCACTTGCGGCCACGGAGGCCCGTCAGAACAAGCTTGAGTCAGACCTGCAGCGTGCCGACCAGATTATTGCCCAGAAGGCGGAGCTCGTGCGCAAGCGTGCGGGAAGCCTATACAAGCAGGGCGGCGTGGGCGGCTTCCTGGAGAAGCTGATAGTGGCGCCGGACATGGGGACCTTCGTCAAACGCCTGACCTACCTAGAGGTGCTCGGTGACAAAGACTCGAAACTTGTTGAGAGCTTGAGGATCACAAAAGGGCGGGCCGACTCGCTCCGAGAGGATCTGGCGGCTACAAGGAGCAGGCAGGTCGAAGTCGTCAAGAGTCTGAAGGCCAAACGTCAGGAGCTTCAAGCGAAATTCCGGGGCGTGCAGTCGGCAGCCAAGGTGAAGAAGTTCGGGAAATTCGAGGCCTTTACCCTTCCGGTTTCTCCCTCGGCCTTCGCCAATACCTGGGGTGCCCGCCGCTCGGGAGGCCGGCGCCACAAGGGGACCGACGTCATGGCGCCCTGCGGGGCCCCGGTGAGAGCGGTGGCCTCCGGGAGCGTGCAGAACCTGCATTCCGGAGGAAACGGCGGAATCATGGCCTACATTCGAGCCGCCAACGGAGACGTCTTCTTCTATGCTCATCTGAAGCGCTACGCCGCCGGCATCCGCGGGGGATCCCCGGTCAAGGCCGGTGATTTGATCGGGTACAACGGCAATACCGGCAATGCCCGTGGCGGCCCTTGCCATGTGCACTTTGAATGGCACCCGGGAGGGGGAAGGGCAGTCAATCCCTACCCGCTGCTTGCCGCCGCGCGGTAATCCCTCAAGGATAGAATGCGACGCATGGAAGAGATCGACCTAGAAACAGAGATGCAGCGCTTGAGCAGGGTCGCGGCCGCTGAGCGGGCCGCCGCGGTGGAAGAGCTGATCGACCGGCTCGAACATCGGCTTGCTGAAGTCGACACCACCGAAGACCTGCAAGAGTCGGGCTAGTATAGCCCCGCATAAATTACACGCGTGTGGGGCAAGCCCCTCAAAGTGGCTTGAGGTTCCGCTACATGCGCGCCCTTTTAATGCGCGGCTGCACTAGACCCATCGCCGACTTTCCTAGAAGGGGGAAACTCACGCTAGGAGTTCGATAGGCAACTGGAATGTCTGCTCCAAGGGTCCCGGATCGATAAATGATCCGATATGTGTATTGACCAGGGTGGGCGCCGGGCTCACCATTTAAACGGAAACTACAAAGGGGATGACATTTCTTGAGACGCTGCCTGTTGCCCTGTTTTGCCCTGATAGTCGTCGCCGCGTGCGGCCCAGGGACGCAAAAGGCCGGAGAAAAAGCGCGGAAAACCGACGCGCCCGAGGGCTGGTCTGCCGCCGAGCCCATGAGCTCGCCCAGATTCTTGCACTTCGCAGTCTTGCTTGCCGATGGCCGGGTGCTGGCCGCCGGAGGCTGCTCCGCAGCCGGAGGCGCCCCGAACTTCGTCGGTTACCCGGTGGCATGTACCAGCCAGGAGCAGTCGGCCGAGATTTACGATCCCTCCTCGGGAAAGTGGCAGGCGACCGCTCCCATGTCGGTCCCCCGAGCCCAATTCCAGGCTGTCCTGATTCCCGCCGAACCAAAAGAAAGTTGCGGGGAACTCTGCGGGCACGTGCTGGTCGTTGGAGGCAGTAGGCAAGACACTGGAGCGGCGGCCGCGGATACCTTCGACCCCGGCACGGGCCGGTGGCAGGAGATTCCCAGCCCAGAGAAGGTCATCTCCGGCAACCTTGTCGCCGTTCACGGTACCTCTAAGACCTGTGGAACCGTTTGCGGAAAGATTTTGCTGATCGGACGGGACATGGCGGCCCGCGGCGACCACGTTGAGGTGTTCGACCCCGTTAAGAAAAGTTGGGAGACGCTGGCGGACTCTCCCGTCTTTCTGGGTTACTCCGGGGTGGTAACCACTGTGCTTCCCAACGGCGAGATTCTGGTCACCGGCGCCCTGGCGGAGAGGCCAAAAGCCGACCCCTCCGTCTCGGGTGGCCGTGCCGTGCCTACCGAACCAGCCATCTACAACCCCGCCAGAAACCAGTGGCGCGAGCTGGACGTCGACAGTGTGGTCTCGCGCAACAACCACTCGGCGACGGCCCTTGAGACTGGAGAGGTTCTCATCGCCGGGGGTGCGCAGGTGGGCGGCTATGCCGCGACGGCAGCGGTCGAATTGCTTGACCCCGTCGGAGGCAAAATCAAGCCGGCAAGAAGTCTGAGAACCGCCCGCCTAAACCATGTCGCGGTTCCGCTCAAGGGGTTGGGAGTCCTGGTCATGTCAGGACGGCCGGTCATGCCGGAGCTCGGCGCCCACGGCGAGCTGCCCCAGGCCTCGGAAATTCCCGCCCCCCCGGAAGCCGAGGTGTATGAATCAAAAACCCGAGCCTGGCGGCCTGCAGTCGGCAAGTCGATTTACCACGGCGCCTACTCAAGAAACTGGGGGCCGGTCTTTACGGC
>JBOGWH010000188.1:0-1533 GCA_050692975.1 Actinomycetota bacterium
GCCCGAAGTTTGGATCGATTGACGAAATGAGCGGACTCACTCCGTCGTCCTGGCCGTCGCCTATGGGATTGCCTCCATCGGTTTCGGGCGTGTAAGTGAAGTCGTCCGCGGTCGGAAGACCCAGCGAGACTCCGCCCGGCCCCCTGGGCCCCGTCACGGATTTGGCCCCGACCGTTGCAACTTTCACATCCACAGTACCGGGTTCGTGCGGGGGGGTAACCGCGCTTATCTCGTTGCAGGAATTAACCTTGAAACTGGCCGCAGCCACCGCCGCTGCCGGGCCGAGAAGGCCGGGAGATTCAAAAGAGACCCCTGCTACCCCCGTGAATCCGCTGCCGCTTAGCCGAACCGTGGTGCCTCCGCCGGCAGGACCGGAGGCCGGCTGAACCCGCTCCACGGCGGGCTGAGGGGCGAAGTATGCGGCAAAACCGTCACCGAACCTGGGCTCATTGTCGCCGCCGTAATTTCGCTGGAAGACGCCGTCGGGCTCGTCGGGCTCGGTGGGAAACTCCGTGGACCTTGTGTTTCCCGATATGTAAACCCCGCCGCACCGCCCGCCCGCGATTCCCCAGCCTTCCGTGCCGCCACCTTTTCCGCCAAGGTAGGTTGAGTAGTAGAGGCTGTCTGCCGGCGTCCTGGCATGGGGGTCCAGTTCGACCAGGAATGCAGCGTTCCTTGCCTCTAGGAGGGCGTTGGGCAGGGTCTGCTGCCCGTAGGCAAGAAAGTCGGCGGGCGTAATAGACGGTGGCGGAGCGGGGTCACCGGTCAGCACGTTTGGATAAACCGGTTGATATGCGTCCGGCGTGGTGGGGAAATGCTGCCAAGAACTCGATCCGATGACGAAGAATCTCCCGGTGGCGTCGTCCGCCAGCACCGCCCGGCCTGCCGACCATTCCGGCGGGGCGCCAAGATAGGCGGAGTAACGAAGGGCCGAAGCATCGGGGGAAAAAACCGAGGCGATCGCCCCGCAACACGCGCCCACGCGGCCCTGAGTATTGAAGCCGTTGACGGAAACCGGATAGTTGGACGAATCGGTTTCACCCGTTACGAAGATCTCGTCGGAACCGTTTACCGCCACGCTAAAGAACTCGTCTGCACCTGAGCCTCCGAGGTAGGTTGCAGACATTAGATCCGATGGGTCATCGGACCCCGGATCGCTGTCGGCGGGATCCGGCTTCATGATTATGATGAAGCCGTCGGTTCCGCAGTTGCGAGAGCCGGTACAACCGGCGGGACTTTGGTACGGGTTTTTCACCGGCAGGGCAGGAGATTCGGTTTGACCGGCGATTACCGCGGCGCCGTCCCGCCGAACCGTAATCGCCGTGGGGGACCCGGCGCCTCTGAGATAAGTGAAGTACACGAGGTCACCACCCGCCCCGAGCTTTGCGAAGAATGGCTCGGTCGTGGTTGTTGGTTGGGGCTGAAAGGATCCCGGCGTTCCCGGGAAGTAGTTCCCGGCGGTTGTGTCGTCCAATCCGGCGTTGCCGACGACGTAGGCGTTGGACGTGGAATCAACCGCGACCGCGCTCGCCC
>JBOGWH010000189.1:0-1378 GCA_050692975.1 Actinomycetota bacterium
TTGCGCCGCTTTGGCCTGCTGCATTTGCCGGGCGGGTTGAGCAGTTCTTTGTCACGGCGTTGCTCGAAGTTGTCGGCGATCCTCAGGTTGCGGGTCACGAACAGGCAGGCCAAAAACGGCGTGATGGGAGCAACCCCCAATACCCGGCACCAGCCCCGCGAGATGTCGTTGGTCGCCGGATCTTTAATGGAGGCAAAAGTGCGCTCTGCGCTGGTCCGCCGTTTATAGGACTGGCGGTGGGCTTTAGAGGGATAGTCATGCTTTTGAGCGGTCTTGGCGCAAACCTCCGCAGGCACGGTCACCGTCTTTTGGGTGCAGCAGCTGGGCGCCGGCTGCGGCGCCGCCAGCACCTCGGGTTTGGATAGCGGCAGGGTCATCGACTCTTCCCGGTGCGGGCAGCGGACTTTTCCCATGACCGCCGGACACATCACCCGGTGATAGCCGTCTTGGTCGTGGGCGGTGATGCGCCCCAGCTTGTAGGCGGAAAACTGTGCGCTTTGGAGGTCGTGCTCGGCGAGTTGTTGTTTGGAAACATCGCGAGCCGCAGGCCCCAACGCCAAAAGCGGCGCCGGGACAGCCGGGCAATACAGATTGCCGTTGCAGATGATCGCTCCGGCAAAGGTCCCCTTTGGGCCACGGTCGCCCGGATGCATGTCTTGAACCAGCTTTGCTCCGATGGCTCGCAGCGGCGCCGCCCAGTTGGCTGCCGACCGGTAAGCGTAAGCAGAGTCGGCAAGCACGTCGCCTACTGCGATGCCCGAGGCGTGCATGCGCTGAAGCACCGGCACAAAAGCGGGCACGGGGTCTTTTGAACAGGCAGTAAGCAAGATCCGCCGGGCAAGCTCGGGCACTTTGGGACCACGCTCTTGTCTGACCATGGTGGCGGCCTGCAGGTAGTAGCCGAAAAAGATCTCATCGGATCCGGCAGGTCCCTCGCCGGCCCGATGTCCCCACGACGCTTCTTTGTCTTTGCTGGCACGATCTTTTAAAGGAGGACGTGCAAACGATTCGAGATCGGTCCAATCGACCGCCAAGGACCTGGTCTGAGTCTTGTATGCCGAAGCAACGCTTGCCTCGACCAAAGCGTCGACCACCTCGGACAGTTTCTGCGAAGGCGTTCCATCCGGCTCGGGCTTTGAAAGCGCCCGGCAGACCAACCAGTAGGTGCGCTCTACCTGTCGGTAGGTCAGCAGATGCGACCCTGTTTTCCACTTCTCCATCACCCCGAGGCGGAGTTGATCGGGTTCGTCGAGGCCGGCCAGTGCCTTGTGTACACGGGTCAGGTGCGCCGGTCTGCCGTCTTGTTGAGACAGCAGCATGCCCACAAACAAAGTGCGTACGCTCAATTGACGGTTTCTGGCCCCCCGGGGAAGAAGAG
>JBOGWH010000190.1:0-1347 GCA_050692975.1 Actinomycetota bacterium
CGGCAAGGCTCTTGCGCCGCCTTGCCCCTGGTGGATTTTCCGGCAGCTTTGGTCAGCTCTTTTGCTCGGCGCTGCTCGAAGGTGTCGGTGGTCCTTAGGTTCCTGGCCACGAAAAGGCATGCCACAAACAAGGTGATCGGGGCCACTCCCATCACCCGGCACCACCCCCGGGAAATGTCGTTTCTGGCGGGATCTTTGACCGAGGCAAAGGTACGCTCGGCGCCGGTGCGCCGATTGTAGGACTGCCGATGGGCTCTGGAGAGATAGTCGTGCTTCTGAGCGGTCTTGGCGCAGACCTCCGCCGGTACGGTCACCGTCTTTTGGGTGCAACACACCGGCGCCGGCTGAGGGGCCGTCAGTACTTCGGGCTTTGACAAAGGCAGGGTCATTGAATCTTCCCGGTGCGGACAGCGGATCTTTCCCATCGCCGCCGGGCATTTCACCCGGTGATAGCCGTCTTTGTCGTAGGCGGTGATCCGCCCCAGCTTATAAGCCGAAAGCAGTGCGCTTTTTTGGTCGTGTTCGGCAAACTCGTCTTTGGAGGAGTCTCGGGCTAAAGGGCCCAGTTCCATCAGCGGCGCCGGGGTGGCCGGGCAGTACAGGTTGCCGTGCAAAATGATCGCCCCCTTAAAGGTCCCCTTGGTGCCCCTGTCGCCGGGATGCATGTCCTGCACCAGCTTTGCCCCGATCGCTCGGAGCGGCGTCGCCCAGTTTTCTGCAGATCTGTAGGAATAGCCACAGTCGGCCAGCACGTCACCGATTTGAATCCCCGAGGCGTGCATACGTTCAAGAACCGGGACAAAGGCCGGAACCGGGTCTTTCGAGCAGCTGGTCACGAGCATCCGCCGGGCCAGTTCCGGCACTGCGGGACCCCGCTCGTCTTTGACCATGGTGGCGGTCTGAAGGTAGTAGCCGAAAAAAATCTCATCCGAGCCCGCCGGCCCTTCCCCCGCCCGGTGTCCCCACGCAGCTTCAAGGTCTTTGCTGCAACCGTCTTTCAAGGGTCCTCTGGCAAAGCTCTCAAGATCGGTCCAGTCAATCGCCTGGGACGACGACTGCTCCTTGTAGCGGTCCGCCACGCTGGCCTCCAGCAAAGAATCGACGACTTCGCACAGTTCCTCAGAAGGGGTTCCGTCCGGCTCGTCTTTGAAAAGGACATCGCAAACAAGGCCAAAGGTCCGCTCGACCTGACGGTAGGTAAGAAGGTGAGGTTCCAACTTTTCTTCCACCACGACCCCGAGCCGCCTCTGATGCTTGTGGGGCAGACAAATCAGGGCCCGGTGGACCCGGGTCAGATGGGCCGGGCGGCCGTCTGAGGCAGCGAGCAGCATGCCCAAAAGCAGGGTT
>JBOGWH010000191.1:0-1596 GCA_050692975.1 Actinomycetota bacterium
GGGCCCGGCGGGGCGGACATCCTTACCGCCGACCCGGAGGACATGCGGCTATTGGCCGATGGTCATTCCAGCGTGAGAGTTCGAGCTCTTCGGGGGAACAAGTCGACGCGGTAGGCAAGCCCGAGCGGACCACCCAGGACCGGCTCATTGCCCTGTTGCATGACCGGCTGGGGTATCGGTATCTCGGGAATTGGTCGGACCGGGCGGGCAACACCAACATCGAGGAGGGGCTACTTACCGAATACTTGACCCGCGCCGGGTACAGGGCTCAGGCGATCGGCATGGCTCACCACAGGCTGCGGACCGAGGCCGGCAATTCCTCTCGCAGTCTTTATGGAAATAACCAGGCGGTCTACAACCTGCTGCGCTACGGCGTGCCGGTGAAGACCGAAGCCGGCAAGGTCACGGAAACGGTTCATCTGATCAACTGGGGGGAGCCGCAGCGCAATGATTTCGCCGTGGCCGAGGAGGTAACCCTCAATGGCGACAACGAACGCCGGCCGGATCTGGTGCTTTATTTGAACGGCATCGCCGTCGGAGTGATCGAGCTGAAGAACAGCCGGGTCACCATCGGCGACGGGATTCGCCAGTGCCTTTCGAATCAACTTCCGATGTTTCACCAGTGGTTTTTCCCGACGGTGCAGTTCATCTTCGCCGGCAACGATTCCGAGGGCCTGAAGTACGGCACCGTCGGAACCGAGGAAAAGTATTTCCTCAAATGGAAAGAAGATGAAACCGACAACGCCGGCTACAAGCTCGACAAATATCTGCTGAAGATGTGCAGTAAGGACCGGCTGATCGAACTCATGCACGACTTCGTCGTTTTCGACGGCGGCGCGAAGAAGCTGCCCCGGGCCCACCAGTACTTCGGCGTCAAGGCGGCGCAGCGGCATGCCCTTGAGCGCAAAAGCGGCATCATCTGGCACACCCAGGGCAGCGGCAAGAGCATCGTGATGGTGCTTTTGGCCAAATGGATTTTGGAGAACAACCCGAACTCCCGCGTGGCGATCATCACCGACCGGGACGAGCTGGACAAGCAGATCGAGAGAATCTTTAACGAGGCGGGCGAGCCGATCAAGCGCACCAGCAGCGGCCGGGATTTGATGAGCCAGCTGGCTCAGACGACGCCGCGTCTGCTCTGCTCGCTGGTGCACAAGTTCGGCCGCAGGGACGTGGACGACTTCGACGCTTTCATTGCAGAGCTGGAAGCCGAGCCAACCAAAACCGTCGGCGAGGTGTTTGTTTTTGTGGACGAATGTCACCGCAGCCAGGGCGGCAGGCTGCATCGGGTGATGAAAGCGATGATGCCAAACGCGGTGTTCATCGGTTTCACGGGAACGCCCCTGCTGGCGAAGGACCGCCAGACCAGCCTGGAGGTCTTCGGCGGCTACATCCACACCTACAAATTCAGCGAGGGTGTCGATGACGGTGTGGTGCTGGATCTCGTATACGAGGCCCGCGACATCGACCAGCGGCTGGGCTCGGAAGACAAGATCGACGCATGGTTCGACGCTAAGACCAAGGCCCTCAACGACTGGCAAAAGGACGAACTGAAAAAGCACTGGGGGACCAAACAAAAGGTGCTCAGCTCCCGCT
>JBOGWH010000192.1:0-3269 GCA_050692975.1 Actinomycetota bacterium
AGCAGCGTCGTCTTGCCCGCTCCGTTATGGCCGACGAGTCCTGTGATCCTCGATTCTCTGAAGCTGAGCGCCACGTCTTCGAGGGCCCGCCTCCTGGGTTTGCCGGGGTAGCTGAAAGAGGCGTTCTCCACCCGCGCGGCACTCATAGCCGTCTCAAAAGTGCTTTCTTGTAACGCGCCCCAGCCAGACCCATGAAAACCACCGACTCGGCCAGCATGGTCGCCGGAAGCGCGGGCGCGATCGGCTCTCCGACGGTTAGTGCGGTCAAGCCGGTGAGGGCGCCGATCCAGGGAAAAACATACGACGAGGCTTCCAGCATCGGAATGGCGTCGAAAAGGGCCAGCAAGGGGACCGACGAGATAATGATGACCGGCATTCCGATCCGGGAAAGTCGAGGCAGCACGATCGTCGCGGCGAGAACCACCGCGGTTAGTGCCACCGCCGAGGCCACCAGATGAATCACCGCCATCGGTCCGACCGGCAGGCCTCCCCAGAGGAAGATCAGCACCAAAATGGCCAGAACCACGAGGGTTAGGGCGGACTCGACCACCCACTTGGCGGCCACGATCTGGCTCGGGCTGATAAGAGTCCTCAGGTAAATGGTTCCTGTGTCCCTGTACAGATCTTCGTTGATCCTTGCGGTGGCCCGCTGCGCCTGTATGAAGAGGAGGACGAAGATGGGAAAGCTGAAGATTTCCTTGCCGCCGAGCCCGATCAGGGCCTGGATGCCGAAGAAGAGAGCCAGGCCGTACGAAAAAGCAAGCTGTTTCCAGTTGCGGACGGTGTACAGCCACTCGGCATAGAACATCCCACCGAAGGGCCGCAGGGTCGGGATCGCGGGGTTCTTCACGCCCTTTAGCCTAAGGCGCGACGCACACATCCCAAAGCCCGGCCGCCGCCTCTCTCGCCCGGGCTTCGGCGGCTCTCAGCCGCTCGATGAACCGGTCGTTGGGGCGGTAAAGAACCACTTTGGCGAACCCCAACACGACGGCCTTCTCATTGTAGAAGTCGCCGTTGCTCTTCCAAACGTAGCGCAGGAACCGCCCGAACCGGTCTCGGTCTTGCTTGTCCGCTGCGAGAAACACCGTCGATCCCACCGGCAGCTCGCGCTTGGCGAACTCGGAGGCCTGGGCCCCAAAACACTCGGTGCGATTGGTTGATTCGGGCGTGTTGATCTCCAGGATGCGGACCTTATGAACGGCGCCCGCCGCAAGTGTGCCCCCCGGCTCGGTTATCTCAACCCAGATGGTGTCGCCGTCGACGTTCTTGGCCACGATGGCCCGCTGGGCATCGGCAGGGACGCCGGGCGGGAGAGCCTCCGGGTTCACATCGCCCGCGGCCGCCCCGGCGGGCGCTTGTGTGGGATCTAAGGGCTTCGGCTCCCGAGACACGGACGGAGCATCGGGTTTGCCGGAGGGAGAGTTCGGCCCTGCCAGGGAGATGCCCGCAAGGACGGCAACGGCTCCGGCCAGAAACAACCAGGCCGTCCGCCTTAAATTGCTAATCGTCGAAAAGCTCTAGAGCTTTACCACGGGCCCCGGAAGCCCTGCGGTGACATTGCGGGTATCGAGCACGAGGCGTGCCCGGGACAGGATCGACTGCCAGTCGTAACTCGAATGGGGTGTGTGGATAAGAACGAGGTCGGAGGAATCCAGCGAGGAGTCGGGGTCCACCCGGGGAATCGTGCCGTCGTTGATGTCCATCCGTTCGACGAAGGGATCGTGGAACGAAACCTCGGCGCCTGCCGATTTGAGCCGGCCGATAATCGGTTCGGCCGGAGACTCCCTCACGTCGGCCACGTCGGCTTTGTAAGTCACGCCGAGCACCAGGATCCGGGCGCCCTTCAGGCTCTTGCCAATTTCGTTGAGCGCCTCCCCGCAGCGCTGAACAATATAGACGGGCATAAGCTTGTTGAACTCCCGGGCCAGTTCCACGAACCGCGCCGTCGAACCCATCTGTCGAACCCTCCAGGACAGATATGCGGGGTCCACCGGGATGCAATGACCGCCCCATCCGGGGCCCGGGTAAAAGGGCTCGAAGCCAAAGGGCTTTGTCGCGGCGGCATCGATTACTTCCCAGACGTCGATGCCGAGGTCATGGCACAAAATGGCCATTTCGTTGACCAGCGCAATGTTCACATGCCGGTAGGTGTTTTCCAGCAGTTTGGCCATCTCCGCAATCCTCGGCGACGACACCGGGACGAGCTTGTCGATGAAGGCGCCGTAAAAAGCCTCCATCAGGCGGCCGGCCTGCTCGTCGAGACCCCCGACGATCTTCGGAACGTTGCGAAGGGTGTGGTTGCGATTGCCGGGGTCGATTCGCTCCGGGGAGTATCCCAGGTGAAAATCTTTGCCGGATTCGAGCCCCGACGCCAGCAGACGGGGGAGCACTACCTGCTCGGTGGTCCCCGGATAGGTGGTGCTCTCAAGGATCACAAGCGTTCCGCCGGTCAGGTTTTCGGAAACCTGAGTGGCCGCTGCCTCCACAAAGGACATGTCGGGCAGCTCATTGGTGAGAGGGGTCGGTATGCAAAGGACGATCACGCCGGCGCCGGAAAGTACAGAGGGATCGGCCGTGGCGGAAAAGCGCCCGGCGGCAAGCTCGCTGCTCAATTGCCCGGCCGGGGCGGTGTTCCCCGGGGCCACCCCCGACGAGATCGAAGACACCTTGGTCCGGTCCGAATCCACTCCCGTCACGGTATAGCCGGCCGAGGCCGCCTCCAGGGCCAGGGGCAGGCCCACGTAACCCAACCCCACAACCGCCACGCGGGCTCTCTTCTCCTGTATTTCCGCTAGAAGACTCAACCAGCAGAGTCTAGTGGGTCTCCCGGCCGGCGAACCGGTCCTCTAATCGTCGTTGAGAATGGTGCCGAGCCCTTCGTGGTCGGATACCGCGGACCCCTTCTCGCCTGAAAGTCGCACCAGGAAAGTTTCATCCGGTTCACGCGAGTTGTCTCCCAGGACCTGCACCACGACCAGTTTCAGGGTTTCGCCGGGTTTGAACACCAGTTTTCCGCCGGCCGGGGCCCAGTCGACGCCCTGATCCCCCTCGGCCGGCCCGCCGGGTGCGGTGGCGTAGGTGACCGAAACCTCCTCGGATGACGGTGCCGATAGACTCACTCGGAAGACGAACTCTGTGATCGAATTTCCCTCCTGGGCGGTGACGTCGCCGACCGAGAGGCCCGGCCCCGGGCCGGGAGCCGGGGCGGGCGCCGCCGCGGGCGGTGCGGGAGCGGGGGCCGGGGCCACATCTTTTTCGGTGATCGTGCC
>JBOGWH010000193.1:0-6650 GCA_050692975.1 Actinomycetota bacterium
CCCTACGACCTCGAGTACTCCGCCAGGGTCGAGCGTGCCTCGGCCCGAAAGAAGGTCAAGCTTCTGGGCCCGCTCGTCCGTTCACAGCTATGGGCACTGATGCGTGATTCATCGGTTCTTCTTTCTCCGATAGCCTGGGAAGAGCCTTTCGGGCTGGCAATGGCCGAAGCTCAGGCCGCCGGGTGCCCCGTCGTGGCCTTTAAACGAGGGGCAACGGAGGAGGTGATTGTGGACGGCCTTACGGGAATCCTTGTGGAACCCGGAGACATCGCCGGGGCCGTAGTTGCCGTTTCTGCTGCCGGCGCTTTAGACAGGAGCGCCTGCCGGCTCCATGCGGAGCGGGCGCTGGACATCAGCCGATGTATTGAGGCCCATATCGCCTTCTACGAAAAAATGATGAGCCGCGGCTGAAACTGCCGACTGCCTACGAAAAAATGATGAGCCGGCGTTGGAATTGCGACTGCGAGAATCGAAACCTATCGGTTGAATGTAACCTTTGAGCCGTAAGACATTTTGCTGTGTGCCGTTGTCGTCCGTGGGGTCGGACGATCAATGCTGCAGAAGCCAGGGAGGTGCGTCGTGACAACAGATGTCGAGAAACACTACTCGGAGTCCCTGTCGATCGTCGAGGCCATCGCGGCCTCGTTGCGCAAGGCTGGGATAGATCCCGAGCGGGTTTCAACCGCGGACCTGGCGCCCGTGGACGAGTTTCACATCCGCGGACGGACAGCGACTCTGGCGCTGGCCGAAGCCATGGGGGTCGAGGCGGACACGTCCGTGCTGGACATCGGAAGCGGTCTCGGTGGTGCGGCGAGGACGCTGGCCGAGGTATATGGCTGCTCGGTCACCGGCATCGATTTGACCCCTTCGTTCTGTGCGGCCGCCGACCAGCTTTCCCGCTGGACAGGACTCGACGATCGAACGACATTCAGAGTTGGCGATGCCTGTGCACTGCCCTTCGACAACGACAGCTTCGATGCCGCCATGACGATCCACGCCGTCATGAACATCGCTGACAAGGCGGCCGTTTACCGAGAGGCTCGCCGAGTGCTGAAAGGGGGCGGAATTTTCGCCGCCTACGACGTTCTCCAAGGGGAAGGCGGCGACGTGCTGTTCCCCGTTCCGTGGGCCCGCGATCCGTCGATCAGCCATCTGGCGACGCCCACCGAAATGAGAGAACTACTGGCGGCCGCCGGCTTCGAGCTTCTGGATGAAGTCGACTCGACCGAGGAAAGCCTGGCCTGGTTCCAGCAGCTATCGGCACGCATTGCGAAGCACGGTCCGCCTCCGGTTGGCTTTGGAGTGTTCCTGGGCGCGGACTTTCCGGAGATGGCGGCGAACCAGGTCGCCAACCTCACGCAACGTCGCATCCGAACCGTCAGCTACCTCTGCCGTGGATGACGTCGCGCAGCCGCCGTTCGGGGAGCAACAGCGATCACGATCGCCCATTTCGCAATGTGCGCGCGAAGGCGAGCCGAAGCGGCTCCACCTGCCGTAGGTTCCGGAATCGCCTGCTGATGCCGCTTTAGACAGGGGCGCTCGCCGGCTCCATGCGGAGCGGGCCTGCGACGAATTTCCCGGGTGGCAGACGCCCCTCACTTGAAGGGTGAAAAAGCTCGGAAAATTCAAAAAAAGTAGCCGAAGGGGTGCCAAACGGGGCGAATTTGTCATACCCGGTCGTTATGATAGAACACATGTTCGATCAGATTCAGAAGGCCGAGGACCTTCTTTCCGGCGCCGTTGCGGAGCTAGACCCCGAGGTGCTTGACCCGGCTGCCGCGAGGAAGCTCGTCGAGCAGTTCGCTCGCATAGAGCGACTGGCCGCCGGCGGCAAGACCCTTGCATTGCGCAGAGTTGAGACTTCCGGCGCATGGAGGGTGACGGGGGAGCGATCGGCCGCTCACTGGGTTGCCCGGCGAACCGGCACGTCCGTCGGCAACGCGATCAACACTATCGAGACGGCCAAGCGCCTTGCCGAACTGCCGGCAACCGACCAGGCTCTTAGGGCCGGCAAACTCTCTGAGGTGCAGGCCAAAGAGATTGCCTCGGCGGCCGCCGCCAGTCCAGCGGCGGAGCAAGGCCTGCTGAAGGCTGCTGAGGTCGAGGGGGTTGCGGGCCTGAAGGAGCGCTGCGCACGGGTACGAGCAGCTGCCGACACTGATGAACTGGAGCGCAATGAGGCCATCCGCCGGAGTCGCTATCTGCGGCACTGGAGCGATTCCCAAGGAGCCTTCCGGCTCGACGGTCGTTTTACCCCCGACGCAGGGGCGAGAATACTCGCAGCGCTCGAGCCGTACGTACAGAAGATCTTCGCAGCGGCCCGCAAAGAGAAGCGGCTGGAATCGTACGAAAGCTTCCGAGCCGACGCGCTCGAGTCAATGGCCCGTGACTCGGCGGAAAGCACCGAGGAGGGCACTGCTCGCAAGGGCCCGCCGGCCATGATCCACGTCCGAGTGGACCATTCGGCGCTCGTCAGAGGATCAACGCAGGAAGGAGAGGTTTGCGAGATCCCGGGCGTCGGGCCTATCCCAGTCGCCACGGCGAGGACCCTGGCAGCAGATGCATTCATCGCGGCCATCCTTTCTGACGGCGCCGATATCAAGGCCGTGGCGCATCTAGGTCGGAATATCCCTTCCAAGCTCCGTACCGCCTTGCTGGCAAGGGATCCAAAATGTGTTGTTCCAGGATGCGAGGAAACTCGCCGGTTGGAAATCGACCACATTACTCCGGTGGCCAAGGGAGGTGAGACTCGTCTGGACAACCTGGCGAGGCTCTGTGTTTGGCACCATTACCTGAAAACTCATCAGGGTTACCGGCTCAGCGGCATCCCCGGCAAGTGGGAGTGGGTTCACCCCTTTCGCTCGGAGCGAGGAGACGAGGGCCCTGACTTCGAGGATCCGGACGAAAACGAGAACTCCCTCCTGCCGGACGTTTCCTCCGGAGCGTGGGGGCGAGGGCCCTGACTTCGAGGATCCGGACGAAAGGAAAAGACCCTCCCATCGGCGGCCACTTCGTTCGGGGCAGGCGGGCGAGGGCCCTGATTTATAAGGCTTCCGGAACGAAAACCCTCTTCTTACTGCCGCTTCGTCCGGTGCACGCCCGGCGGGGACCCTGACTTCAAGCGGCGGGACGAAAACGAGCCCCTCAAGCCGCCCCATAGAGGGAAAGCGCATCGGCGAAAGTAGCTAGCGCCTTCCGATATCCTGTCAACGGATGCTTGTATCACCTTCGGCGAATATCCTCGTCGGCTCCTGATGCCCCGAATTCGGCACACACCCTTAGACATCGGTCTGGCCGCGGGAATTATCCTGCTTGGTCTGCCGCTGGTGATCGGCGGCACCATCGGTCTGGGCGTTTACCTGTACTTCTTTGCGTTTCCCCCGCCCGTCAAGATTCCGGAAATCAAGGTCGCATCAATTGCCCGGACCAGCCACATCTACGCCGCGGACGGCAGCAGGATCGCCTCCTTGCACGCGGAACACAACCGCGAGCCGATCAAGCTTTCGCAAATGTCGACGCACCTTCAAAATGCAGTAATCGCTGCTGAGGACTCTCGTTTCTTCGATCACAGAGGCCTGGACCTCAAGTCGATACTTCGAGCTGCGCGGGCCGATATCAAGGCCGGGAGCGCGGTTCAAGGTGGGTCGACGATAACTCAACAATTCGTGAAGAACGCCTTCGTAGGCAAGGAACGCACCTTTTTTAGAAAAGTTCAGGAGGCTCTCGTCGCCTCCCAGCTTGAAAAGCGCTATTCAAAGAAAGATATCCTCGAGCGCTATTTGAATACCGTCTATTTCGGGCGGGGCGCCTACGGGGTCGAGGCCGCAGCCAAAACCTACTTCGGAAAGCCCGCCTCCCGACTTAACCTGAATGAGTCGGCCCTTCTGGCGGGCCTGATCCCGGCTCCCGTGAGGTTTTCGCCCTACGACCATCCTGTCGACGCGCGGATCCGGCGAAAGTACGTGATCGATCGCATGGAGGAACTGAATATGATCAGCCCGGGCTCGGCGACCGCGGCTCGTGCCAATTCTCCGCGACTGGTTGACCCGACGGAGACTGAAGAGATCTTTCGATTTCCCTGGTTTGTTGATGCGGTGAGGCGTTACCTTTTCGACCGGTACGGAAGCGACAAGATCTTCAGTGGAGGCTACAAGGTCTACACGACGATAGATCCCCGCCTTCAGCAGTTAGCCGAAGAGGCGGTCGAGGAGCACCTACCTCTCTCGACCGACCCATACGCCTCCCTTGTGACCATCGAGCCGTCCACAGGCTACGTCAAAGCCATAGTGGGAGGGCGCGACTATCAGAAAGAGAAGTTCAACATCGCCTTGCAGGCCCGCCGCCAACCGGGTTCGTCCTTCAAGCCGCTCGTGCTTGTAGCCGCCCTCGAGAGCGGAATATCGCCCGACGACACATACCGAGCTCCGAGCAAGTATTGCGAGCTGAAGGTATACCGATCAAAGGACGGTTGCGTACATAACTTCGGCGAAGCCGGGTTCGGCAGGCTCACGGTTGCAAAGGCCACCGTCAAGTCGGTGAACACCGTGTATATCCAGTTGGCCGAAAGGGTAGGCGCGCCTGCGATGGTCGAAGTCGCGAAACGTATGGGAATCTCGGAGAGAAGTGTCAGAAGAGACGGCGACAACATTGCGATTGCTCTGGGGGGGTTTACCGAGGGAGTGACTCCTTTTGAAATGGCCTCCGCTTACTCGACCCTGGCGAGGCGAGGAATCTACCGGGAGCCCAAATTGGTGAGCAAGGTTGTCGATTTCTCGGGGAAGATTCTCGAGAAAGGGCCCGAGAAGGGAAAAAGAGCCCTGGAGGAAGCAGTGGCCGACAATGTGACCAAGATTCTACAGGGCGTGATAACCGACGGAACTGCCAAAAGGGCCGACATCGGTCGACCCGCCGCAGGAAAAACCGGCACCGCCCAGGACTTCAGAAATGCGTGGTTCGTCGGTTACACGCCGGACCTGTCAACCTCCGTTTGGGTTGGCTACAAGGAACGTAACCGTGAGCTCCTCAACATAAAAGGCTTCGAACAAGTCACCGGTGGTTCTATTCCAGCCCAGATCTGGGCTTCGTTCATGAAGCCCGCTCTGGAGGGCTCCGAACCCAGTGGATTTGCCGAGGCGACCTCTCTCGGAGGCCTAGAGCTTCCATACAGACCCAGCCCGGCGCCCAGTTACAGTCCGGAAGCTACGACCGACGCCAGTCCATTGCCCGAGTACATAGAATCACCGACGCCCTCGCCCTCTCCCAGCCCGACGAAGCCACCGAAACTCCTGCCATTTCTTTAGCCTCCGCCGATCGCCGGAGGGGTTCCTAAAACCGCAATCGCCCGAGAGTTGCTGTCGCTGGCGGCCCGGCCCCCGCTTCCGGCTCATGACTACCCTGGGCCTCTCACTTCCGGCTTCATGACTACCTGGGCCTCTCACTTCCGGCTTCATTAGTAAGCTGGGCCCCCCGCTACCCTGCCTCGTAAGTGCCTTGGAGGCGTTGGCTAGCCTTCAATCTGGTTTGACGGCTCAGGCTCAGGTTGGATGGTTGGGGTGTCCCCGGGCGTGTTTTCGGGTTCCGGGGGCACCTGGACGTCAGGCGAAGGGCTCCCGGTTGCTTCTGAGGAAGGGCTCTCGGTAGCACTAGGCGAAGGACTTCTCTTCCGTGCTGTGGGCGAGGGACTCGGGAGTCCCGGGACGTTGCATCGGAGGATCAGCTGGCAGGTCTGATTAATCGGGACGGCGGAGCCCTGAGAATCGGCCCCCGCCGTGTTCTTCGTGCTCAGGACCCCTATGACTCTACCGGTGGAATCCAGCAGCGGTCCCCCAGTCAAGATTGGATCGTAGGGAGCGCTCAGCACTAGGCCCACGGCATTGACTTCCTTCAGGACGGCATCTTTGCCCGTCGCCCCGAATCCTCGGGCCCGGGCTCCCACCACCCAAACCGGATCCCCTTGCCTTGGGTCGGCGACCGAAAATTTCAGGTTGCGTATCCCACCCTTTTTCAGCACCAGAACGGCCAGATCTCTGGCAGGGTCGGTGGCATAGACGTCCGCATCGCCCTCATTGGTGCCGATCCTGACCCGAACTGGGAGCGTCTGCGCTTGGGACCCGGCAACGAGATGGTAGTTGGTCACCACCCACGACTCCGAATCAAGGGACTTGACTACAAATCCAGAGCCGGTGACCGGCTTGCGTCCTGCATCCAGCCCCTCGACCCTGCCGATCGACGATGATGCGGCTTTTACTACTTTGTCCAGATCCGTGGAAACCTTAAGGTTGCTCGTCTCCCTACTGGATTTGCTGAGTTGGTCCTGAATCCGTTCCAGACGTTCATCGACTCGCTTGTCGACTGCGTCCTGCAGCTTGATAATTCGGTCTTCGAGTTCGTTAGTGCGGGACTGGTACACGGCAAAGAATATGAGTCCCGATAGAGCAGCGCCGAGGCCGAACATCAGTATCCAGATGGCAAGCCCCACCAACGTCTTAGGGACGACCGATCCGAGCATCTCATCGCGGCGCATCATGGGTTGATCGATCCTATGGGCACGTCTCCTACTTGAGGTACCCTTAGTCTAGTAGCCGGCCTTGACCGGTGATGGGCGGCGTGGCCGAGTGGCTAGGCACCGGTCTGCAAAACCGTTTACTCCG
>JBOGWH010000194.1:0-5395 GCA_050692975.1 Actinomycetota bacterium
AAGGAAATGCGTATGGCTTCCGAAAAGCGGAGCCGTGCAATCGGGCAGATAACCCAGCTTGCAATCGAAGCGTTGGAGAAAGGCGGTCACGCAGGTGCCGCCAGCGCAAACAAGATTACTCAAACGCTGCTCGCTGCAGGCACCGACGAAGAAGCCCGGACTGCACTTATGGCCGGGACGCTCCTCAGGGACTTCGCACCCGGGGGCCTCGGCGGTGGGGACATCTGGATTCTGCCCGACCAGGGCTCGGAGCCGGAGGAAACGGAGGAGCCCTCCGAAAAACGCCGGGGCGAGGTTCTGGAAAAAGAAATCACACTACTGGCGGGGGAAGCCGACGAAGCGCGGGCCAAAGCCGCAAAGGCCGAGAAGGAAGCCAACCGTGCCCGACTTGCTGCAGACAAGGCCGAGGCAGAGGCGGAGCGCCTCCGTCGTAAAGCGGACCAGGTCGCCGCTGCACTTGATCGAAAGAAGGGGGACTTGGAATGACTTTCCTGATGACCGTTCTTCCACCCATCCCGACCGGCGCAACCGATCCGCGGCCATGCAGCGCGCCAAAGCACCCGCGGGCTATCACCTAACGTCTTCCCCATATGGCTGCCGCACCTGAACTTTCGAACGAACTTGTACGCCGGGCCAGGCTGCTGTCGATGGGCGTGGCCAAGGCCCAACCCCGCACCGTAGCCGAGGCCGCGGGGGCTCTGTGCGGAATTCAGGCCCAGGATTACAATGCGGCCGCTCTCGGAATCCGGGTCAGGAGCAAGGGACTCACAGCCGCCGATGTTGACATGGCTATGTTCCAGGACCGGACCGTCGCCCGCACATGGCTAATGCGCGAGACCATTCATCTTGTGCCCGCTGCCGATCTGCACTGGATGCTGTCACTCTTCGGGGCTCGCAATGCAGCTGCCAGCAGGAAGAGGGCGCCGGGGCTTGGCCTCAATGAAGCCGACGGGGAGAAGGGGATGAAGGCGATCAGACGGGCCGCCGAGAAAACCGGAGCAGCTACCCGGGCCGAGATCACCACCGCCCTGAAGAAGGCCGGCATCGGCGTCGATCCTCTAAACCGGGTCCCGATGCACCTCGTTCGCCGAGCCGGATCGCTGGGAATCATCGTCGAGGTTGCCCCCAAAGGTGGAAAGCAGGCTTTCGGATCGCTGCCGGACTGGATCCCGGCCGCCGAAGAGCTCGACAGGCCGGCGGCTCTGGAAAGGCTTGCCCGCGGGTACTTAGCCGCCTTTCAGCCGGCGAGCCGGACCGACTTCGCGGCCTGGTCCGGGCTGCCCGCCGGCGAACTCAATGCCGGAATCGAAAAGCTCGCAGGTGAACTTGCCGAAGTATTCGTTGGCGGCAGTAAAGCGTGGGTCTTTGAAAAGGATCTGCCCCGGCTGAAGAAAGTTAGGCCGGTTGGCTTGCGGTTGCTTCCGGCATTTGACGGGCTGATCCTGGGATACAAGTCCCGCGAGATCTCCATCGACCCGCAGCACCTAAAGGCGATCTGGCCCGGCGGGGGAGTCATACGACCGGTGGTCACGGTGGATGGCCGTGCCACCGGAACCTGGAAGGTGACCAGGAATGCCAAGGGCCCAAACCTGGTTGTCCAGCCTTTTGACCACAGGGAACCCAACGACAAGGACCTCAGCGCCGAGATCCGTGACGTAAAGCGCTTTCTCGGCGGCTAAGGCTGAAGCGTAGGAGGCGCTTCCCGTCTAATTTCCCGGATGCGAAGGGCTTTCACGACCACCCAGGAACGGTTTGGGCCGTGCGGCTTAGCGGAATAAGTCCGCTGGCAGGTTAGACAGGAGTTGACCCGGCAATGCGATTTCGGCGGGGAGCGGGGCTTGATACGTCGCAGATCAGCGACCGGCGCGGCATGCGGGCCGGGCCGATGGTTGTCGGCGGGGGAGGATTGATCGGGCTGGTCTTTCTCGCCATCCAATTGCTCACCGGCGGTGAGGTGGCGATTGATCCGAGCGCGCTCGATCTCGGCGGGGGAGCGGCCGAGAACGCCGAACAGCTCTCCGCGGCCTGCCGCACCGGGGACGACGCCAACCAGCGAGAGGACTGCAGGATCGTCGGGGTCGTCAACAGTGTTCAGGAGTACTGGTCGAAAACCCTTGACGGGTACCGCCCGGCGAAAACAGTCTTCTTTACCGGATCGGTGAGCACCGGCTGTGGAGGGGCAACTTCACAGGTAGGCCCCTTCTACTGTCCGCTTGACTCCCAGATCTATATCGACCTCGGCTTTTATCAGGACCTGCGGGAGCGCTTCGGCGCCCAGGGCGGGCCCTTCGCCCAGGCTTACGTGATCGCGCACGAGTACGGCCACCACGTCGAAAATCTCACCGGGGTGCTCGGGCGCTCCCGTGACGGTGAGTCCGGGCCGCAAAGCGCATCGGTTAGAACCGAGCTAATGGCGGACTGCCTTGCCGGCATGTGGGCCAAGGGGGCCGTTGATACCGGATTTATCGAGGAACTGACGGAGGCCGATATCGCCGACGGGCTGGATGCCGCGGCAGCCATCGGCGATGACCGCATCCAGGAGAAGGTTCAGGGCCGGGTCGATCCCGAGTCGTGGACCCACGGCTCGGCGGATGCCCGTCAGCGCTGGTTCAAAAATGGCTACCGGTCAGGCTCCCTGCGCGATTGCGACACCTTCGCAGCAGAGCGGGTCTAGCGCCCGTGGCTTTGCTCCCTGATCCACTGGTCGGGTGGAGCTTATAAAGAATGAGAAAGTGGGTTGAACGAGCGCAGTTGAGAGGGTTAGCGCCCGGGGCTCTTTAGCTCCCTGATCCGTTCGTCGGGGGGGGTTTATAAAGAAACGAGAAGTGGGGGTTGATCGAACGAGCGGTTTCGTAGTCGGCGGTCGCCTCAGCACTCCTGCCAAGGGCTTTGTGAATCTCGGCCCGGTGGAAATAGAAACCAGCATTGCGAGTGCCGAGCTTCAGGGCGATATTGCTGAAGTCCAGAGCCTCCTCGAAGCGCCCGTGTGTAAATAGCTGCCAGGCTAAGGCGTCGGCCACGTGGATGCTCTGCCGCAAACTCCACTCGTCCATGGCCGCTTTCAGCCCCCTGTCGAGGTCGACCTTTCTATCCGCACTGGCGAGAGCAATTTCGAGGTTGACGTCCACTCCGTTGGCCGCCTGGCGGGCATTTGAATTTTCCGACTCGGCGTACGCGGCTGCTGCTTTGGCCCCGTTTCCGGTTGCGGTGTAAAGATCGCCTAGTTCTTTGAGAAGTTCGGGGTCAGGGAACAGCCCTACAGCTTTTTCGTAGCGCGCGACAGCGGTCTTCCGGTCGCCCTTGGCGGCGGCCACTTTCCCCAGGCCGGCGGTGGCACCCCCGGACCTGGGATCGAATCGCAGAGTTTGGCGGTAATGGCCTGCGGCTGCGTCGTACCGGCCCCGATTGAACTCGATTTCACCCAGGTAGTACTGGCCAAAGGCGCGATCCGCCGCGCTGCCTGCCGCAGCGTAAGCTTGGCTCATGGCCACGAAGGCTCCCTGGTCGTCTCCGTGAAGCTCCCGCTGATAGGAAACCCGGGCGTAGGAAGCAACATTTGGCTTCAAGTCGATCATGTCCTGGGCGGCCGCCACCGCGTCGTCGTACCTGCCGAGCTCAGTCAGAGAATCCACCAGAATGGCCAGGACGTAGGAGCTGTTCGGCCTCAGCCGCTGGGCCTGTTCCGCCAGGGGGAGTGCTTTTCTGAAGTCGTGCCGCCCGGCCGCCAGGGCGGCATCGGCGGCCACCGCTTCCCAATTCTCGGGGCCGGCATTGATTTCCAGAGAGCGAGCGATCGCCTTTTCCGCTCGGGGATAGTTGGACGGGTCTGAGGCGATGCGGGCGGCGGTCACGTCTTCGGCCCCCAGTTCGGCCCAACTCTGCCAGTCGGCAGGATCGTCCGCGACCCTTTTTTCGAGTCTCGCAACCGGGTCGGCGCTGTTACTCCCGACGCCCGCGAGAGCATTGCTATCGACCGGACCGCTCGCTGTTGCCCCCGGCCGAGCAACCGACGTAGAACTGCTGGATTCCGGCCCCCCGGAACTGCGCCCAAACCATGCCCCGAGCAAGGCGACAGTCAGGGCGAAGGCAATCCATGCCGGCTTGAAGGCTGTTCGCCGAACCGCGGCGAGGCGATCAACCCACGCGCTCCTGGGGAGCGCCGCGGTGCGGCCGGGCCTCCCCTCCGTCCCGTAACTCCCGCACACCAGGACATCGCCGTCGAGGGGCAAATCAGCAGCGGGACCGGCGGGATTCGGTGAAGTCATCTAAGCCTCCGTGGCGGCTGCATAAACCACCAGGTTGTCCCGGTAATGGCCGCTCTTTTTGTCGAAGTCTCCCCCGCAGGTGATCAGCCTCAAAACCGGCTTCGTTGACGGCGCGTACACCTGGATGGTCGGGAACTTCGCTTTCGAAAAGCGCTGCTCCGCTTGGACTATGAACATTTTCGTCGCCCCGCTTTGAAGGGTAAGGGAAACCTCGTCTCCGGACCTCACTTTGCCGAGGCCGTAAAACACGGCAGGGCCCGTCTTTGAATCCAAGTGACCGACTATTACTCCTGTGCCGGCAGACCCGGGCACTTCGAGTCCCGTGTACCAGCCCGTACGAGAGAAATCCTTGGGCACCTCGATGGACCCGTCGGGATTAAGGCCGAGAGGGTCCACCGCAGCTGTGATCCCCACCGAGGGTATTGCTATCTGAACGGGCGGGTCGGCGGGCTGGGCCTCCTCCCGGGGCTTCGCGGAAGAAACCTGCGGCGCCGTCAGAAAGGGCGCCCCAGGCTCTTCGACTCTCCCTTTTTGTATCTGGATCACCCTGAAGGTCGCGGCCGTCAACAGGCAGGTGATCGCCCAAATCATCGGTGCGTAGATCCAGGACCGCTTCAAGGGTTTACCCGCCTACCGCGTGCGGCAGGCAATCGTGAACTGGGTCCACCTGAGCCTGCCGCACGCAATAGGGCCGGTAATGCTTCAGCCGGCCGTTATCTGATCGAGCCTGCGTGACGCAGCGTCACCCAGGCCCCGCCGCCGAGAGCCGCCGCCAGCAGCAGGGTCAGAGCAATCGCCCCTACCGGTGCTCCTGAGCCCTCGCCGGCAATCCCACCGGCGCCGGCCGCAACCGCTCCCTGGGGAGCCGTGCGTGCGTTGTTCTCCGCCTGCGCGCCCAGGACTTCGGCGCCGGCCACCTTCTGCTTGGTCTTGGCGGTCGTGCCCGATCCCGAGTGCGGAAGAGCGACGTAAGGGAAGGAGCTTTCGAACTTGACGTCGTTGGCGTCAACACCGTCGCCGAGATCGTTGGCCGAGCCCTTCAGCTCTCCCTCGAGAACCTGCAGAGCAATATCGACCACGTCGTCGCCGAGGCGCCGTCCGTTCGGGAAGCCCGCCTTGTCGTTACCGAT
>JBOGWH010000195.1:0-6484 GCA_050692975.1 Actinomycetota bacterium
GACGACATATGTGTGGGGGGGTCCTCCCAGTTCGGTCACCAGTTCGGCAAGTAACTCCTCTCGGCGGGCGACGGCAATCACCCGTGCCCCCCTCGCGGCGAAAGCTTTGCAGGCTTGTCTTCCGATCCCGCTCGATGCTCCGGTCACCAGGCAGGTGAGTCCCTGCCAGTTCACCCGCCGATTTCCGGGGCCGCCGCCAGGGCCCTTCGGAAAACCTCCTTGAGCGGCAGGCCGGTTTGCCGGGCCACCTCGGCGCAGTCGGAATATTCGGGGGCCACATTGACGATGCGCCCCGCAGAACTTGCGATCTTGATCCGAACCGAGCGGCCCTCGACAGCGGCCTCCACCCATTGCCTCTCCAGCATCCAGCGGCGCACCGGCAGGGCCCGCACCCCGATGGTGGATGCTTCGGTAAAAAGGACGCCCCGAACCGCAGCTGCGTCGTCGGGCTCAACCAGGACCTGCAGAATATTGGCCGGCCGCCCCCGCTTGCCGGTGGCCGGCACGGCCCAGACGTCCAGAGCTCCCGCCGCGAACAGCTTTTCAAACAGGTACTCGTAGAACTGCGGGTTCATGTCATCGATGTTCGCCTCGAGCTGCAGATGTTCAACGGACTGCGGGTCCGCGCCGACGGGGCGCCCAAGGGTGACTCTCAGTACGTTGGGTATTTCGAGGTCTGCCGTTCCTGCTCCGTAGCCGCGCCCCGATATCGTCATGGCCGGCATGGCTCCGAAGTCCTTTGACAGATACGAGATCAGCGCAGCACCGGTAGGAGTCGTCAGCTCCGCCTCGACCTGGGTATGCCGCACCGAGACGCCGACCAGCAGCTCCAGGGTCGCAGGTGCGGGGACCGGAAGCCGCCCGTGAGCCGACTCGATCACGCCGGTGCCTGTGGACACGGCGGAAGACGTAACCGACCGCACTTCCAGCTGTCTCAGAGCCTCCAGAACCCCGACCACATCCACGATGGTGTCTCCGGCGCCAATCTCGTGAAGATGCACCGTTTCGGCCTCCTGCCCGTGGACCGCCGCTTCGGCACGGCAAAGTCTGAAGATGACTTCCTTTGCCGCATCCGCAAAGGCAGCGTCGAAGCCAGAGTCGTCGATCAGCCCGCAGGCTTGCCGGTAATCGGAAAAGGCCCGACGAGTCGCGCCGGGCCCTTCAACGTCGACCTTCGTCGCCCGGATCCCCCGCTTGTGAACCGTTCTGGAGGTTAATTCGAAGTCCGAAATGGCGGTCTTTTCGACCTGTTTGCGGATCAAGTCCAGGTCGGCTCCGGCGTCCACCAGGGCCCCCAGCATCATGTCGCCGGATATGCCCGAGGCGCAGTCGAAGTGGGCGATCAAGCCGGTTCCTGGCCCCGCGGTTTTGAGGCCCGGTCGCGCCCGAGCAGGATCGTTGCGGCAAAGACCGCGGCCCCGAAGCCGTTGTCGATGTTCACCACGGCCATTCCGGGCGCGCACGCATTGAGCATGGTCAGCAGGGCGGCAAGGCCCCCGGCGCCCGTTCCGTACCCCGTCGAGGTGGGCACGGCGATGACGGGAGCGGAGATCAGTCCTGCGATGATGCCGGGCAGAGCCCCCTCCATGCCGGCCACCGCGATGACCACGTCGGCCCGGTTGAGCGTGTCCTGCTCGCTGAGAAGCCGGTGGATTCCCGCCACGCCGACGTCCGAAAGGCGCTCGACCGCCGCCCCCAGGCCGGCCGCGACCTCGGCCGCTTCCACTGCTACCGGAAGGTCGGCCGTGCCGGCCGAAACCACCGCCACGCTGCCCGTGAGCTCCGATGCTCCCCGGCGGCAGACGATCAGCCCGGCTTGTGGATAAAACCGTGCCCGGGGTATTGCCTGAGAGACGGCTTCGAATTGCTCGGGGCTGGCCCTGGTTACGAAGACCGGCCCGACGGTGTGCTGCGCCAGTTCGTAGGCAATCGCAGCGGCCTGGTCGGGGGTCTTTCCCGGACCGTAAACTGCTTCGGCAATCCCGCACCGCAGCTCCCGATGATGATCGACTCGAGCCTCGTCCAGGTCGCTGAAGGGCAAGAACTTCAGCCGCTGCGCGGCGTCGGAAGCGCTGAGCTTGCCGTCGCGCACCTCTTCAAGAAGAGCCTTGAGGGATTCGCCGTCCACCGAGTGGCACCTGCTTTCTCTAACTCCGGGCGTCGTGGGACACCCAGGTCGAATATTCTAGGGGTTCCCCATTTCTGACGGAGTTTTCGATGGAGTTTCAGAGGATCATGGAAGTTGCCCCGCTGGCCGTGGCGGGGCTTGCCCTGGCTGTTGCTGTGCTGGCCCATCGAAGGATGGCGGTGGCTCATCGCTCTCTGGCCATCCTCCAGGCGCGCTTCAAGGGCCAGAGCCTTGTGGATGCGGTCTCCGCCTACAGCCAGGAGGTTGATTCCGCACGGGGCGAGATGCAGGCGGTCGCTGCCCGCCAGGAGGAGCTTTTTGCGCTTCTGGGCCGCTCGGCACGAAACCTGAGCTTGGTGCGCTACGACGCTTTCGAGGAGATGGGGGGGCGGCTTTCCTTTTCGGCCGCACTGCTGAACGATCACGGGACGGGGATCGTCATCAGCTCTATAAATGCCCGGGCCGAGGCCAGGGTATACGCCAAGGAGGTACGCGGAGGAACCTCGGACCACACGCTTTCGCCCGAAGAACAGCAGGCCATCGCCGAGGCTCTCGGCTCCCGGCGCAAAGCGCGCAGGTAGTGGCCCGGACGGCAGCAGCGAGTTCCGGCGAGACCTCACAGTCGGAGAATCCGACCGAACCGAAAAAGACTCTGCGCTCCCGGCTGAGCAAAAAGCACGTGCGCTACGCCGCAACCTCGGTCGTCACCGTACTGACGGGCCAGTCTTTGCTGGCACTCGCTTTCTACGCTGGGGAGTGGAAAGCTCAGGCTGCGAACCTCTTTTCCTTTTCCATAGCGACCACCGTGGGCTATCTGATCAACCGCTACTGGACCTGGGAGGTGTCGCAGCGCTCGGGGCTGGCGGTTCAGGGGCTCTGGTTCTGGGGGCTGTCACTGGTGGGGCTGGGCTTCTCTCTTGTGGCCGTGAGAGCCGCCGAATCGTTGTCTCAGGCCATGACCGACAGCAGGGCGCTGCAGACCGTCGCGGTAAACGGTGCGTCCCTGGCGGCGTTCGGCGCTGTCTGGATCGTGAAGTTCGTTGTGCTGGATCGCTTCGTGTTCACAGACCGCAAGGGCGACGGCGGGTGATCGACCTTCGCCTGCTGCGCAGCGAGCCGGAGGTTTTCACCGACGCCTTCCGGCGCCGGGGAGCGTCGGTTGACGTGCAGGAACTGCTGGGTCGAGAGAGCGCTCACCGGGAGCTGATCGCCCGGGTGGAGGCCGGCAGGGCCGATCATAATCGGGCCAACAAAAAGATTTCGCGTGTTTCCGCTGGCGAAAGACCGGCGGCGATTGCTGAGGCCAAGATGATCGCCGACGGCGTCGCTGCTCTGGAAGAGGACCTCAAGCAGCGTCGCAGGGAGCTGGACGAGACCTTAGCGGGCGTGCCCAATCTGGTCCATCCCGATGCCCCGGAGGGTCGGGGCGATGAGGCCAACCGACTGGTGAAGCAGACGGGTGAACGTCCTGATGCCGGTTTCGAGGCCAGGGACCATCTCGACATCGGCGAGGCGCTGGGGATCATCGACGTGGAGCGCGCTGCAAAGGTGTCCGGAAGCCGTTTCGCTTTCCTTCGCGGCGACGGGGCCATGCTGGAGTTCGCCCTGGTCCGTTTTGCGATCGACCGCCTGCGGGGTGAGGGCTTTATCCCCATCATCACCCCGGTCCTGGTGCGGCGCGAGGCCATGTACGGTACCGGCTTTTTTCCGACCGATGAAGCCCAGGTCTACAAGACCGAGTCCGATGATCTGTACCTTGCCGGAACCGCCGAGGTGCCCGTGGCGGCCATGCACGCAAAAGAGATCTTCGACGAGGCCTCACTGCCCGTGCGATATGCCGGGTTTTCCACCTGCTTTAGACGTGAAGCCGGAACCTACGGAAAGGACACCCGCGGAATCATCCGGGTGCACCAGTTCGACAAGGTTGAGATGTTCTCGTTCTGTCATCCCGACGCCTCCGACGAGGAGCATCTGTGGCTGCTTGCCCAGGAGGAGGCCATCTTCGAGGCGCTCGAGATCCCCTTTCGGGTCGTCGAGATCTGCGCCGGCGATCTCGCCGACCCCAACTACCGAAAATTCGATATAGAGGCGTGGCTGCCGGGCTCGAATCGGTGGCTCGAAGTCACCTCATGCTCTAACGACATCGACTATCAGGCGAGACGGCTGCAGGTCCGCTTTAAAGGTGAAAAGGGCAACGAGCCGGTCCACACGCTCAACGGCACGGCGGTGGCGATTCAGCGGGCCCTCGTGGCGCTGCTGGAAAATCATCAGCAGGCCGACGGGTCGGTAAAGATCCCCCCCGCTCTGGCCGCTTATACGGGATTCGCAGAGATCCCGTCGTAGTTCCTGCCACCAAGCCCCCGCCCTGCCCTAAGCAGCCTGGGCTGCTCGTAAACTGGTGGAGGAGGGCTCGCATAACGGTATTGCACTGGTCTTGAAAACCAGCGTCCGCAAGGGCATCGGGGTTCGAATCCCCGGCCCTCCGCTCGCTAGAGGGTTTTTGCGACGGGGCCCCCCGGCCGACTCACGTACAATTGATACCGGAGGCATCGCCTAGTCCGGTCTATGGCGCGGGATTGCTAATCCCGTTGGGGTTTTTCGCCCCTCGCGCGTTCGAATCGCGCTGCCTCCGCGTTGCGCCCTTAGCTCAGTGGATTAGAGCGTGTGGCTACGGACCACAAGGCCGGGGGTTCGAATCCCTCAGGGCGCGCTCACTCAGTTTTTGCACGCCCTTTTGATCTTCAATTTCCCTCAATGGCATGCTCAACGGCTTCCTGAAGGCTTGCGGCCGTCTTGTCCCATGAGAAATCACCGGCTCTGACGAGTCCTTTTGCGGCCAGGTCCGAGCGCGATTGTTCGCTGTCCATGATTTTCACAATTGCAGCCTCGACTTGAGAGTGGTCGTTGGGGTCCACTAGGAGAGCGGCATCGCCGGCGACCTCCTTCATCGAGGGAAGATCTGAGGTGATCACAGGGCAACCGTAAGCCATGGCCTCGATAATCGGCATGCCGAAACCTTCGTATAGAGAGGCGTAGACGAGCCCCAAGGCGCCCCGGTAAACGGACTCCATGCAGTTATCGGGAAGATATCCGACCCGGATCACCACACCCGACGCGATCAATTCGGAGAGCTTTTCTCCGAACCTCTCTTCTCCCCACCCCTGTCCTCCAACAAGAACCAGAGGAGGGAGATCGCGCCGACTCGCTTTCAGATTCGCCATGACCGTGACCAACCCGGCAATATTCTTGCGCGGCTCGATAGTCCCGACGAAAAGAAGATATTCGGAAGGAAGCGTTTTCTGAAAGTCTTCAGCCTTACCCACTGCAGAGTTGCCAGGGAAAGCAACCGGTTGCCAGGCCGGATAGGCCACATAAACACGGCCGGGCGGGACGTTGAAGTACTCCACGATTTCCCTCCGCACGCTCTGTGAAATTGTGACGATGACGTTGGCCGAACGGGCCACGCGGCGCAGCTGGCTTCCTATGTACACGACGCGCTGCTTAGGATGCATCCCAGGATGGGTCAGTACGGACATGTCGTAAAAGATGGGGACTGAGGGCGCTTTGTTGGTCCGGGGTGGAATGTAGGCGTTTCCAATGACCGCATCGATGCCGCCAACCCATCTTTCAACGGGGGGCTGCAACCGCATTAGCTCCATAACCCGATGGATCCGGGAAGGAACCGGGATCGTTTTGTAAGCGACGTTGGCGCCAATGCTGGCGGCCGGAAGCGTCGGTGGTTTCAGACCTGGGGAAATGCCGATCAGTTCTGATTTCGGGTTCTGCTTTGCCAGTTCCGACAGCGCCCCCAGGCTCCATTTAGCGACTCCGGAGGGACCTCTCCCGGTCGCCGGATCGTACCGGAAAGGGCTGGAGTCAAAAACGAGGCGCATTGAGGCCGGTTCTATGAGCAGGCCTCAAACCGTGGCAAGTGCGAAGAGGGTTCTGCCCCCGGAGAATAAGGGAAGGCGGTAGTTCAGAGCGGTCCTCTATCTGCCCCGCGCAAACGCGTCTTTAGGGCTTCCATTGCCACCCGACGGATTTTGGCCCGGCCTCGCAGGCTCTCATCCAACATCTCATCCAGCATGGCAGACCATCTTAGCTCGAAAAGGTCGCATCCAAAGCGGTATAGCTCCAGATCGAGCTCGTTAATTTTTGCTAACTGCTCAAGGCTCTTATCATCTAATTCTTGCGGAGAGGGCCTTCTCGAGGTCACGTTGATCCGCTGCACCTCCAAGGGCGGCCACCGCATTCGGAAGGCCAGCACAGCGAGAAGGTCCCTCAATCTTTCGAGAGTTCCTACAAACTCAAATTCTTTTAAGCTCTGCTTGGCGATATCGAGAGGATCATCACCAC
>JBOGWH010000196.1:0-1551 GCA_050692975.1 Actinomycetota bacterium
GCTCGAGACCGTGAAGGTGACCTTGAGCGGGCCCGAGTGAGTCCGGGCCGAGATGGTTCCCAGCGGGGGAAACTGCAGATCGGTTCGGGAAGCTCCGAGGGCGGCCCTGCCTTCCACGGTCGCCGGACCGATCTGGTTGCGGACGGGCGGCACCAAACCCATGAGCGCCAGGGCGGCGCCCCCCGCCGCCACCGCCACCGTCAAATGGTGAAGGGCGACCCGGACGCCGGGCGGGATGCGCGGTGACGATCGCCGTCGCACCGGCGCCCTTTCGACCTTCCCTTCTTCTTCCACTGATCATCGAGCCTAATTGAGGCCCCGTTATCAGATCCGCAGCCGTGGGTAAAAACAGTGATGGACGTTTCATTTAGATGAGTTAGCCCGCCCGTGCACGACGGGCCGGGTGGGGTATGGAAGAAAGGGATATGCCTAACGCTTCTATCCGGGCGCGCGCCGCGTGCCTTCTGATCGTGCTGTCGGTGTCCTGCTCGCCGGGTTCCGGCGTGCTCGGCCTCCGCAGGGAGGTGGCCAGAGGCGAAAAGCCGGCGCCGGCCGCCGCTCCTCAGGCAAGCCCCCAGGCGCGGGCCGAGCAGGCCGCGGCGCCGCTTATTTTGGAGCCGGTTTCCTTCTCGGCCCCCGGAGTCCTTTTCATCAACGGACCGGGGGCCGGGCTCGCCGAAGCACCCGGCGGTGCGGCCTCGGGGAGGCTTCGGGGGGGAGTGGCGGTGCCCTTCGACGTGGTGCAGGGCGGCTGGGCGAGGATCCTGACCCCCTGTGAGCGGGTCACCTGGGTGTCGCTGCGGGATGCCAGGCCGGCGCCGAAGGCCTCGGTCGTTCTGGATCCGGGCCACGGGGGCGACGAACCGGGCGCAGTGGGACCCGGAGGATTGAGCGAGAAAGTGATCAATTTGCCGGTGACCCGCAAGGCGGCGGAGCTTCTGGAGGCCGAAGGGGTCCCCACGCTGCTGACCAGGTACGCAGACTACCGGGCCACGCTTCGCTTCCGGGCCGAGTTTGCCAAGGCCGCCGCGCCCAAAGCCATGATTTCGATTCATCACAACGCCTCGCCTGAGCTCAATCTCGACCGGCCCGGCACCGAGACCTTCTACCAGTACCACTCCCCGGAATCCAAGCGCCTTTCGGGGCTGCTTTACGAGGAGGCGGTGGGGGCGCTCTCGCCGCTCAAGGCGCAGTGGGTCGGCAACCGCGATGCGGGGGCCAAGTGGCGCCTCGGCTCGGAGGGATCGGACTACTACGGGATATTGAGGCGCACCCGGGAGGCCGGCGTCAACGCGGTGTTGGGCGAGCTGGCGTTCTTGTCGAACCCTTCAGAGGAGGTGCTGCTCAAGACCGAAGAGGTGCAGCGCCTCGAGGCCGAAACCATCGTCCGGGCCGTCAAGAGGTTCCTGCGAACCGACGATCCGGGCAGCGGGTTCGTGGTGCCCTATCCCCGGGCCGCCCCCGCCGGTCCCGGCGGCGGCCTGCAGGGCTGCACAGACCCGGCTTAAAGTTCCGCCCGACCGGGCCGCCCCCGCCGGTCCGGGTGTCGGC
>JBOGWH010000197.1:0-2391 GCA_050692975.1 Actinomycetota bacterium
GATCTACCCGGCAATCTCTTGATAGTACCGCCGCAGGGCGGCTCACTGCTTACCCGTTGGTAGGTTTTGAGACAGTCCCTTTGCTGTCTCAATCTTCCAATCGAGCGCCGGCATGAATCGCCTAAGGGGTTCAATGGCCGAAATGGCACCCGACGAAATCTCGACCAATTCACGTGAAGCGCCCGCGCCGTGGCTTGGGCTCATCGGCGAACGCGTAGAGGACCGACGCACTCGGCGAAAAGATCGCATTTGGGCACGGATCGTCAAACACGAAACGGGCGAGAAGCACTCCATCGTGGATCGGCTCGTCATAGTTAATGATGGCCTCCATGAGTTGTCCGGCATTACTAATCTTCACTTCGGACTCCTCGGGCAGCCCGGCCACGAGGTGACCTGTATCTGACTCAAAGGCACAAACCGGCGATGAATTAGTCCACATTTGGGGACCCCGGCGATTGACGATGATCACGATGGTATTCGATCCTTCTTTG
Organism: Actinomycetota bacterium; assembly: GCA_050692975.1. Taxonomy (GTDB): domain Bacteria; phylum Actinomycetota; class CADDZG01; order JAHWKV01; family JAHWKV01; genus JBOGWH01. Next base: position 492 of record JBOGWH010000197.1, read on the forward strand.
CCGAGCTTGTTCCAGGCCCTCCTGCCGTGCCTTCCGAATTGCCGGTCCCCGCCCTTCGTGCTCGTCATCGGGTGTGACGTAGCCGATGCCGGCGTGAAGTCTCACGGTGTTGTATTCCTTGCGGATGATTTCCAGCTCGGCGCGCAGTTCAGCCGGGTCGGCAATGTGATCCAGATGCGGCCACTCCGTTTTGACGTGGCTGAACAGGCTCTCGATCCAGGCCTGGTCTGTGGGGGTCCCCGGACGGCCGAAGTGCTGAGCGATGGCGCACATTGCCATGAACTCCCTCGTCGACCCCGACCGCATCTGAGGGCCGTTGTCCGACACCGCGAGCAATATCGGCCGGAGCGGATCTTCTGCATTCAAGTCGACCAGGCCGTCGGCTCTGGCGCCGATTAGGTCCCAAAGGCCCTCGGATTCAAGGGCTTCGGTAAACACCACCTGAATCTGAGTGGAGGTCTCCTCGCCCGAGACTATGGTGGCCAGCCACTTTCGGGTCACCAGATCCATGATCGCCGTCGCCGAGGCGTCCCGACAGCGCTGAAAGTGAGTGGCGTCGAAAATCCAAATCGAGCATTTGGTGTACGTCGCCCACTCCGGAAAGGGCCGGCGCTCGGAGCGCCCCGTTCGCTTCGGAGCAGCAAGACAAAGCCCCTGAGCAGCCAAAACACGCTTGACGCTGGACGCAGACACCCATATCCGCCCCAGATAGGAGCCTCGATGAGCCAGCTTTCGGTGAGAGCGGTCCGTCTCGCCCCACTGCTCGAACAGGGCCACGATTTCGGCCTGCTCTTCGTCAAGCAGACCGTGGACCGGATGGCCTCCGGCGGGCAGGTCCTCAAGTCCCGCGCCTGCCCTTCGCTCTCGCCAGCGCCACGCCCGGGTTTCTTTGACCTCCAGCACCTCGCATGCCCGGCGATGGGTCCAGCCCTGTTGCACCGCTTCGTCGATCAGCTCCAACAGGCTCGATTTGGTGACCGCATCCACTTTGCGCGGAACCCGGCCACTCAGCTCCAGCGCTCTTTTCCCTCCAGCAACATAAGGCGCACGCCCATCTCCTTCAGGGCCTCGCCCAACCTCTCCACTTCCGCCCTGGCGGCGGCCAGTTCGGGATCGGGTCCGCTCTTGCGCACACCCGGCTTGGATGCCGCCAGTGCGTCCAGGGCGCCCTGCTTGGCCACCGTTCGCAGCTTCACCACGGTCGCCCGGTCTACCCCTGCTCGGTCGGCGGCCTCTGCCATGGTGGCTTCGCTGCGAACCAGCTGTATCCAGATCTCGTACTTTTCCTGCGGGCTCAAAAACTTCCTCCGGCGCCGCCCAGCCCGGTCGTTCCCAGGTTGTTGCTTCGGCATGTCCACATCCTTTCTGATGGGCCGGCAGCCCCTCAAAATGTGGACTAATCATTACTGAGATCTGTGCCTTTAAGTCAGACGCAAACCACAAGATCATCCCGGAGGGTGGGATGATTCTGCTCGATGAAGAAGTGGGAAAAACGCCGTGAGTCGGTTAGGCGTTTGGCGGTTTCCGAGCAAGCGTTGTAGCAGTGGTGGTGAGAACGATCGCGGCAATTAGGGCGTCTTTCCACATGCCGCGAACTAGGGAGAGTATTAGCAACCCGGCCAATATCGGAGTCATCCACTTGAGCGCTAGGGTCAACGATTCGTAAAACTCGGCCCGACGCGCAGGAAAAAGCCAGCGCTGAAGAATAGCCGACGCCACCATCGCCATAGGAACCCCCAGGACCAAGAGACCCCAAATGACGGGCGATTTTTGCCACGGTCCGAGCACGTAAACAAAACCGCTTACGGCAAGAATGACCACAGTCCCAAACGCCAAGGTCCGGGCCAAGATCCCGGCATCTTTGGCCATCTTGATCATCCTCCTTGCCAATCCTCGTGAT
>JBOGWH010000198.1:0-8738 GCA_050692975.1 Actinomycetota bacterium
GACTCAAGGAGCGAACGGATTTCGTGTGGCACTGTTATCTCACCAGCGTTCGGCCCGGGACTCCTTACGGATTCCGGGTCCACGGGCCCTATGAACCGCTGTCGGGCCACCGCTTCAATCCAAACAAGCTTGTTCTGGATCCTTATGCCGCAGCGATCTCAGGGGAGATCCGATGGGATGACTCGGTGTTCGGCTACACGCCGGGGGATGAAGCGCTCGATCTGTCCTTTGATCCCCTTCCGGACGACGGCCATGTGCCCAAGTCGGTCGTCGTCGACGGTACGTTCGCCTGGGGGGACGACGCGCCGCCCAGAATCCCGTGGAATAAGACGATCATTTACGAGTGCCACGTCAAAGGGCTGACTTTTCGGCATCCGGGCATCAACCCCGAACTCCGGGGAACCTACCTGGGGCTGGCTTCCGAGGCGGTCATCTCGCACCTGCAGGATCTCGGCGTCACGGCAATAGAGCTGTTGCCCATGCAGCACTTTCTCACCGAGCGCGAGTTGGCTGCGCGAGGACTGACGAACTTCTGGGGATACAGCCCGATCGGGTTCTTCGCTCCCGACTCACGCTACGCGACGGGTTCCCGGGGCCAGCAGGTATATGAATTCAAGTCGGCCGTTAAGGCCCTCCACCGGGCCGGAATAGAGGTCTTGCTCGACGTGGTTTTCAATCACACCGCCGAGGGGGGCGAACTGGGTCCCACAGTCTGCTTCCGGGGAATTGATAATTCCACCTACTACCGCTTGAGGCGGGATGATCCCCGCCGCTACCTGGACATGACCGGTTGCGGGAACACTTTCGACCTGCGGCATCCGGCTGCGCTCAGGCTTGTCACCGACTGTCTTCGCTACTGGGTTCAGGAGATGCATGTGGACGGGTTCCGCTTCGACCTCGCTCCCGTTCTGGGCCGGGATCCGGGCGATGCTTTCAACCCCCGGGCTGCGTTCTTTAAGGCGCTTGCACAGGACCCCGTGCTTTCGCAAGTAAAGATGATCGCCGAACCCTGGGACCTGCACGGAGACTTTCAGGGGGCTTTCCCGGCGGGTTGGTCTGAGTGGAACGGCCGCTACCGCGACTGCCTGCGACGATTCTGGCGAGGTGACCGCGCGATGGTGCCCGAGCTGGCATCGCGGCTGTCGGGATCGAGCGACCTCTTTTGGGAAAGGCACGCGGGGACCACTTCAAGCGTGAACTTTGTGACGTGCCACGACGGCTTTACCCTCCACGATCTAGTGACCTATGAGCGCAAACACAACGAAGACAACGGCGAAGAAAACGCCGACGGCACCAATGAGAATTACAGCAGGAACTGGGGCGCTGAGGGCGAGAGCGAGGCGGTGCGGACCCGGCATGTCCGGGATCGGACAAAGCGCAATTTCCTGGCGTCTTTGTTCCTGTCCCAGGGAGTACCGATGCTCTTGGCAGGAGACGAAATAGGCCGCACTCAGGCCGGCAACAACAACGCCTACTGCCAGGACAATGAGTTGGGCTGGGTGGATTGGGAAATCAGTTCCCATACGAGAGAACTGCTGGAATTCGTGCAGATGGCGATACGCGTGCGGAAAGAAAATCCTGTGTTTCAGCGCCGGGCCTATTTCGAGGGCGACGCGGCAGGTTCCGGGACCGCGGACCTGGTGTGGCTTCGTCCGGACGGAAAGCCGATGGTTGACGACGACTGGCGCAACGAGGCCAACCACGTCCTGGGCATGCTCATAGACTCCTCGTCGGGCGGCCCGACCGACAGCGGGGGCCCATTTCATTCGGATTCGCCCCATCAGGCGGGGAGGGTTTTGTTGATGATGAATGGCGGCGCCCGGGCGATGCTGTTTAGACTTCCCAGAATCACCGGAGGGAGGTGGAGGCGCGACCTGGACACCTCGGGACGAAAGAGCGGAATAATCCCGGCCCACGCGGTAAGCCTCAATGCGCACTCTCTCGTGCTGGCTACTCTGGTTCCTCTGGGGCAGCCCGCCTGACGCCCACGGGTTGGAAAGAAGCGGCGGAACGAATTCTTCAGGAGACAGAGCAAATGCAAAATAGGCGCTTGAAGGCGGTCATCTTCGATGTCGATGGGACTCTGGGAGAGACCGAAAGGCATGGCCACAGGGTGGCGTTCAACCGGGCCTTCGAACAGCTCGGCATGGACGACCGCTGGGACGAGGAGATGTACGGCAAACTGCTGCGCGTCACCGGGGGTGAGCGCCGGCTGAAGCACTACTTCGTCGACTATGCGGGACGCCCGGCGAAAGAAGCTGCCGAGCTTGCGGCCAAGCTACATCCTGTAAAGACCGACCTATTTCTAAGGGTGGTCGAGGAGGGAAAGGTGCCTCCCAGACCGGGAGTGCTTCGTTTCATCAGGGATCTGGCGGAGGACGGCCTGCGGCTTGCTGTGGCTACGACCGGTACCGCCGCCTGGGTCGATCCCCTGCTCCGCAAGTTGTGTGCGCTAGGAGGACTAAAGCCGTTTGAGGTGTTGGTGACCGGCGACCAGGTGGTCGAGCGCAAACCAGACCCCGAGGCTTTCAATCTGGCTCTGGAGCGCCTCGATCTTGGGGCGGGCGACGTCGTCATCGTCGAGGATTCGAAAAACGGCGTCCAGGCGGCAAAAGCGGCCGGTTGCGTCTGCCTCGCGGTGCAGGGAGAGTACGCCGATCCGGCCGAGCTACAAAGAGCCGAGCTGGTGGTGGACGATTTCGGTGAACCCGGAAGCAGGATCGAGGTCCTTCACAATCCCCTGGGCGTCGAGGTGGGCGAGATGCTCACCCACCAGGTCGTGCACCGGCTTCACTCTGCGGCCGGCTAGCGCGCCGGGGCGGCTCCACTCGGCGGCCGACTAGGCGACGGGCAGCTACTCGCTTTTCTTGTGGCCTATCGGGATCAGGCGGAGATGAGGCTTCGAGCCGCGCGGGCGTTCGGGGCCCGCGACTTTCCCCTCGGCCTTCTTGATTACCTCGGTTATCTCGTCGCCGATGAGCTCCTGGCGCTCCAGCAACGCGTCACGCAAGGCCTCGATTGTCTTGCGGTTGGCCTCCAGCATCTCCCGGACGGTGCCTTTGGCGCCGGACAGGATATCCTCCACCGCCTCTTTCCCAGAATCAGCCGAAAGGACCTTGCCGACTAGGCCGGTCATCTGGCTCTCAACCGCGTTGTAGGAAATGAGCGATCCAGACATCCCGTACGCTCCGACCATTTGGGCCGCGAGAGTGGTCGCCGCCTGAAGGTCGGAGGCGGGTCCGGTTCCCGATTCCCCGTAATAGATCTCCTCCGCGACCATCCCTCCGAACGCAATCTGAATCAGAGCATTGATCTCGCTGCGGGTCTTTGTGAAGCGCTCTTCGAGCTCGCTATGTGCCAGAAGCCCGAGAGCCTGCTTACGCTTGACGATGGATAGCACCTCGAGCTTGCGGTCCTTTCCAACCAGATGGGCCACGGTGGCGTGGCCGGCCTCATGGGTGGCGATCGTGTGGCGCTCGACGTCGGTGTATTCCACCGGCTGCTTGAGGCCGATTTCCTCGGTGTACTTGGCCTGCTGAAGGTCCTCCCAGTCCAGGGCGCCCGATCCTCTCCGCAGCGCCCACACCAGGGCCTCGTCGATGAGGTGCTCGATCATCACCGGCGAGTAACCGGCGGTCATGGCGGCCAGAGTGTTCCGGCGTTCCGGCCGGTCCAGGTCGGGCACGTGGGACTTGCGACCGAGATAGTAGTCGATGATCTCGCGCCTTCCGCTGCGGCTCGGAAGGTCGAAGTGAATCGACCGATCAAACCGTCCCGGACGCAGCAGGGCCGGGTCCAGATCGGCTGCCCGGTTGGTGGCACCTATGACCAGGATGTTTGCCGCCTGCGGCTTCGGCTTGGAGAACTGGCGGGAATTCGGCAGCCATAGGTTGATGAAGTCGATCAACAGGCCCTTCAATCGGTCGGAGGCAGGGGGGGTGTCGAAGGACTGCATCTGGATAAGCAGCTCGTTTACGACTCCAGAGATTCCCTCCCGACCGCCGCCTCCACCCATGCCCGAGCGGGCGGCTCCGATCGCGTCGATTTCTTCGATGAAGCCAATGGCGCCGCCGTGACGGCGAGCCGCTTTACGCAGCTCACGAAAATAGGAGCGAATCTTCCGGTTGGTCGCGCCGTAATACATCGACTGGAAAGCGGAGGAGGAAACAAAAAGGAATGGAACTCTCGCCTCCCGGGCCAGGGCCTTGGCCATGTAGGTTTTTCCGGTTCCCGGAGGTCCTTCGAAAAGCAGGGCACGGCGGGGCGTGCCGCCCATCCTCTCCCGGAAGGTCTTGAAAGCAAGGAAGAGGTTGAGGCTCTTGACGACCTCGTCCATCACAACCCCCATCCCCTTGACGTCGTCCAAAGAGACATCGATCTCGCTGGGCCGGTACAAGACGTGGGGCGAGCGCCCGGCGGCCAGCAAGGGGAGGATCAGAACCGCAGTAAGGATGCCGACCAGGAACAACACCGGGACGAAATCTGCGAATCCGTCGGGGAGCGACGGGACGAGCGGCCGTCCGGCCATGACCCGGGTCCAAAGGAAGAGCCCGATCAGGCCCAGGAGGACACCGGCGCGGCCCCACCTGGCCTTTCTTGCGACTTCCCGGGCGGCGGCGACATCGGCGGTGGATGTCCTCAGCACATGGGTGTCGCCGAGCATCTCGAGGTCCGCCTGAAGGCTTCGCTGCTGGCGCGCGCCGGGAGATGGTGAGTGAGAGAAAATTCTGGTCTTCAATGTAGCCCCCCTGGCTAAATACTTACTAGTGGACTATCCCACAAAACGTCTGTCGGACTCAAAACCCACGCCGCCCGATGTTGCGGCGTGGGTCGGAGGTTGACCGTAGGATGAAGCGCAAATGGCGCTTCCCAAGCAATCAGAGGACTTTCCGGCCTGGTACCAGGAGGTGGTCAAGCAGGCGGACCTGGCCGAGAATTCACTGGCCCGCGGCAGCATGGTCATCAAGCCATACGGGTTTGCGATCTGGGAAGCGATCGTGGCCGGGCTCGATCGCCGGATAAAAGACACGGGTCACTCGAACCTGTACTTCCCCATGCTGATCCCAGAAAAGCTGCTGACCAAAGAGGCCGAGCATGTGGAGGGGTTCAGCCCTCAAGTCGCGGTGGTCACCCACGGTGGGGGCCAGAAACTCGAGGAACCTCTGGTGCTGCGCCCCACCTCGGAGGCGATCATCTGGGCCACGTATGCAAAGTGGATCCAGAGCTATCGCGACCTGCCGCTTCTCTACAACCAGTGGGCGAATGTCGTCCGCTGGGAGATGAGGACTCGCCTGTTCCTGCGCACTTCCGAATTCTTGTGGCAAGAGGGCCATACCGCCCACGAGACCGAGGCCGAGGCAGTATCGGAGGCCAGGATGATCCTGACCGAGGTATATAGAGCGGCGGTCGAGGACGACTTCGCTTTGCCGGTCCTGTTGGGCAGGAAGAGCGCATCGGAGCGTTTTCCCGGCGCCGTTGAAACGCTCGCCATCGAGGCCCTGATGCGTGACGGCAAGGCTCTGCAGGCCGGTACCTCTCATTACCTCGGCCAGAACTTCGCCAAAGCCTACGGCGTTGAATTTCTGGGAAGGGAAGGTCGCCGGGAGTTCCCGTACGCAACATCGTGGGGAGTTTCGACCAGGTTGGTGGGGGGCCTGATTATGGCCCACGGGGACGACAAGGGGCTGCGCCTGCCTCCCAAGCTGGCGCCCGTCCAGGTCGTGATAGTTCCGATCTATCGCAACGACGATGACCGCGTCGTCGTTTCCGAGGCTTCTTCCCGGCTGGTCGAGGACCTGAAAGGCATCCGGGTTCGCCTGGACGACCGGGATGAGTACCGGCCGGGCTACAAGTTCAACGAGTGGGAACTAAAGGGGGTTCCGCTGAGAATTGAAATCGGCCCCAAGGACGTGGCTGCAGAGCAGATCGTCATTTTCCGGCGGGACACCGGCGAGAAGTGGTCTCTAAAAAGCGGGGAAGCAATTGCGGCCGTCCCGCGGCTTCTCGATGAGATTCAGGCCAATCTGTTCGAGCAGGCGAAGCAGTTCCGCAGTGCGTCGACCTACGCGGCAAGGGACTACTCGCATTTGAAGGAGCTGATCGCGGGCCCTGCGGGCTTCGTGGAGGGGCTCTGGTGCGGAGGTGCCGACTGCGAGAACCTGGTCAAGAGCGAAACCAAAGCAACCATCCGGATCTTGCCTCTGGACCCCGAGCAGGTCGACGGAGGTTGCACGGTCTGCGGCAAGCCGGCTGCGGAAAAGGCCATCTGGGCGGAATCGTATTAGCCAGTACCCACTGAACCTCCGGCCATATGTCTTTCAGAATGCGGCAAAGGCCGGTCTGGGCGGAATCGTATTAGCCAGTACCCGCTGAACCTCCGGCCATATGTCTTTCAGAATGCGGAAAAGGCCGGTCTGGGCGGAATCGTATTAGCCGGGGAGTTCTATCGAGTCATTTGCTGAGAAAATGGCGGTATGTCCTCCGTCCCCTCTCTCGGCAGGCTGCGCTACCTGTACTGCGGATCGAAAAACGTCGAGGAAGACCTGAAGCTGTACACGGAGGGCCTGGGGGCCGAGTTGCTCTGGAAATTCGAATACTCCGGGACCACCGTCGGGGCGGTGAGGCTGGGAATCGGACCGGATTTTCTTCTGGCGGACCATCGGCCCGCACCGAGTGTGCTGCCGATCTGGGAAGTTGACGACCTGAAGACCTCCGAGAATCTCGCCGAAAAGAGTGGATTCAAGGTAATCCGGAAAGCCGAGGTTCCGGATGGTCCCGTCCTGCTGCTGCAGGATCCTGCCGGAAACGAGTTGGCGCTGCTGCAGGTGGTCCGCCCGGGCGCGCCCGAGGGCATGGCGAAGTCTTTCCGGGAGGGCTCCGGGGAGGACGGCTGAGGCGGCCGGCGGTGTTTGCCCGCCATGTACGGCCCCCCTATACTGGATCGTAGGTGGGGTCGCGCCGGGACGCGAGAACTGAAGTGGGCTAGAGGCCCACTTTTTTTTGGATGAACCGGGGTCGCCACCCCCGGGGCATTGCCCGGGAAAACAGTGGTACTACAAAAGGAGGTGGACCGTGACCCGACCGGATGTCGAAGGTGCGGTCCGGGCCACCTGTGATGCGGTCGCCTCCGGGTACGGCCTCGAAATCATCGAGGTCTCCTTTAAAAGCAGCCGGGGCAGGAGCGTCCTTTCTGTGGTTGTTGATCGCCCTGAAGGTGCAGTCTCGATGCAGGACGTTACCGAGGTTTCCGAAGCGATCTCGGACGCGCTGGACCGGGAAGACCCGATTGAGGGCAGCTACGTCCTGGAAGTTTCGTCCGCGGGGATCGAACGACCTTTGACCCGGCCCGAACATTTCGTGCGCTATTCGGGGCGGGAGATTGCGGTGAAATGCCTGGATCCCATTGAGGGACGCCGCAACTTCAAGGGCGTTCTCGTCTCGGCAGGACACGAGACCTTCGTCATCGACGGTGAAGAAGGTCTTGCGGTTGAGATTCCGTACTCGAACGTGTCGAAGGCGAAGCTGGTCGTCGACTGGGGGGCGGAATTGAGGGGCGAAGGACTCCGTGATGATGGTGAGACCCAGGCAATTTGACAAACAGGGATAGGGGCAATCGGCCGATGAGGTCGAATAGGAGGATCGATGAACCCGATTGACATGGACGCTCTGCGAGTAGTCGAGCGAGAGAAGGGAATCTCATTTGACAGCGTCGTAACTGCGCTCGAGCAAGCTCTGGCGGCCGCGTACCGCCGCTCCACCATCGCGGAAGGCGACGAGGCCCGCGTGGAAATTGATCGCGTTACCGGTGAAGTCAGGGTCTTCGCGCAGGAGACTGAGGAGATTGAGGACACCGGCACGTTCAACGTCGTCAAGGAATGGGCCGTGGAAGCACCTCCCGACTTCGGCCGGATCTCCGCGCAGACTGCCCGCCAGGTAATCCAGCAAAGGATCCGTGACGCCGAACGAGAGCTCACCTATGGCGAGTACTCGGGTCGTGAGGGCGACATCATCACCGCGATCGTCCAGCAGGCCGATCCACGCTATGTGCTTCTTGATCTCGGAAAGGGCGTGGAAGCCCGCCTTCCTCCGGAGGAGCAGGTCCCGGGTGAACGGTACGACCACGGTTCCAGAATCAAGGCCTATATCGTTGAAGTCAGCCGATCACCGCGGGGAGGAGGGCCGCAGATCAAATGCTCGCGCACTCATCCCAACTTGATAAAAAAGCTGTTCGAGCTGGAGGTCCCGGAGATCGCCGACGGCATCGTGGAGATCCGGCAGGTCGCACGCGAACCCGGACACAGATCAAAGATTGCCGTGTTCTCCAAAGATGCGAACGTGGACCCCACCGGAGCGTGTGTCGGTCCCCGGGGTTCAAGGGTCCGGATGGTTGTCAACGAGCTGCGCGGAGAGAAGGTAGACATCATCGGCTGGTCCGACAAAGTCGAGGAATTTGTCGCCCACGCGCTTTCTCCGGCGAAGGTGAAGGAGGTAAGGATCAGTACCGAAACGCAGACGGCGGAGGTCATCGTGCCGGACTTCCAGCTCTCTTTGGCGATCGGAAAAGAAGGTCAGAATGCCCGGCTGGCGGCCAGGTTGACCGGTTGGAGAATCGACATCAAAAGCGAGAGCCAGATAGCGGCGGAAAATGCAAGAAAGGCCGCGGCCCCCGCCCCCGAAGCGGCCCCCCCGGCGGCAGTCCCCGCCCCCGAAGCGGCCCCCCCGGCGGCAGTCCCCGCCCC
>JBOGWH010000199.1:0-1299 GCA_050692975.1 Actinomycetota bacterium
GGCACCGCCCGCATGGCGTCCTCGGAAATGGAAGCCACCAGCGGAATGATCGCGATGCCGACCACCAGGCCGGCGGACAAGGCATTGAAGATCCGGCTTTCCATTCCGGGAACCAGCGGTTGGAGGATTGCCGGCGTGACGAACGTCAACGCGAAATACCCGAAAACGACCGTGGGTATGCCGGCAAGGATCTCCAGCGTCGGCTTGATGATCTTGCGAACTCGCGGCCTCGCGTACTCCGAAAGAAATATGGCAATGCCGAGGCCTACCGGCAGCGCAACGGCCGCCCCTATGGCGGTGATCAGCAGGGTCGCCGACACCAGTGGCAAGACGCCGAAGCCCGGATTCGAGAAAGTGGGTGCCCACCTCGTACCGGTCAGGAAATCAATCGGCGATACATCTTTGAAGAACTCCCAGGCTTCGAAGGCAAGGGAAAGCAGGATGCCCGCCGTGGTAGCTACCGAGACAATGCCGCAGCCAAGCAGCAGCAACCTGACCAGCGCTTCGCCGGGGCGCCGGCGCCTGCCCAGAAGGGTGGTTCCGGCGGCGGCCATAGGTTAGCCCCGGAAACCTTCCCAGTCGGTCGTCGCCTTTTCCAACGCCTCATCGGGCATGGGGACGTAGCCGACGTCGGCCACAATGTCGTTCACCGACTCGAGATAGAAGTCGACAAAGGAGGAAACCTCCGGCTTTGCCGCCGCTTTTTTCGACACGTAGATGAACAGAGGCCGCGACAGCGGCTTGTACTTGCCGGACTGAATTGCCTCTTTGGACGGTTTGACGCATCCTTCGCCGGGGTCAACGCCGACGAGCTTGAGCTTGTCGCGGTTTTGCGCGTAGTAGGCAAACCCGAAGTAGCCGAGGGCGTTTTGGTCCCCCCCGACTCCGGTTACCAGATCGTTGTCGTTCTCGCTGGCCGTGTAGTCGTCCCGGCTGGCCCCTTCCTCACCCACTATCTCGTCGGTGAAGTAATCAAACGTGCCTGAATCCGTCCCAGGCCCGTAAAGCGAAAGCGGTCGGTCGGGAAAGCCGCTCCGCACCGCGTTCCAGTTCTTCACGGTGCTTCCGGGCGCCCAGATCTTCTTCAGCTCATCCACCGTCAGGCATTCCGCAAAGTTGTTGGAAGGGTTCACCAGCACCGACAGGCCGTCGACGGCCACCTGAAGCTGCACATATTCGACGCCGCCCGCCGTGCACTTTTGCTTTTCTTCGTCCTTGATCGGCCGAGAGGCATCGGAAATGTCGGTCTCGCCTGCGCAAAACTTCTCAAACCCTCCGCCGGTGCCGGACGTGCCCACC
>JBOGWH010000200.1:0-2498 GCA_050692975.1 Actinomycetota bacterium
GTCCACACCGACTTCATCTTTTCTGCCCTCGGCGAGGAGTTGGGCCTCGCGGGCACCATCGGTGCTCTTACCGGATATGCACTGTTTGCCGCGAGGGGCTTCGGGCTGGCCACGCGCTGCCGGGACGACTTTTCCAAGCTGTTGGTTTGCGGTCTGACCGTCGCCCTCAGTCTCCAGACGATATTGATCATCGGCGGGATCACCCGATTGATTCCGCTAACGGGTATCACCCTGCCTTTCATGAGCTACGGGGGCTCGAGCTTGGTGTCCAACCTGATACTGGTCGCCCTGCTCATCAGGGCGTCTCACGACGTCGCGACCGCTGCAGGAGAATCTCCTCCTACCGAGATCGGACCCGCCGGGGGCGGCCGTTGAACACCCAAGTTCGTCTCACAGGCCTCGCGGTACTGGTGATGTTCGGGGCGCTGCTGGCCAATCTCACCTGGATCCAGGTATTCCAGGCGGATCGCCTGGCCAACCATCCCGCCAACACCCGGCTGCTGCTCAAGGAATACTCGATCGAAAGAGGTCCCATTCGCTCGGCGGACGATGAGACGCTTGCGATAAGCAGGCCCACACCGGGCAAGGAACTAAAGTTCCTGCGGACCTACGACCAGGGAGAGCTTTTCGCCCACGCGGTCGGCTACTACTCGGTGCGGTTCGGGCGGGGGGGCCTGGAGCAGTTCCACAACAAAGACCTCACCGGGAAATCCGGCGTCCTGACCATGCAGGATCTGGGAGACCAGCTGTTGGGGGAAGGCGAGAAGGGAGACGCTCTCGTGCTTTCAATCGACTCGAATGTACAGCGGGCGGCAAAGCAAGCGCTGGGGGACAGGAAGGGAGCGATCGTGGCGCTGGACCCCCTCAACGGACAGGTTCTGGCCATGTACGCCAACCCATCGTTCGACCCCAACCCGCTGTCAGCCCATTCCGGCAAGCTGCAGGAGCAGACCTGGAAAAACCTGACCGAGGACGACGGCAAGCCTCTTCTCAACCGGGCCACCGCGGCGACCTATCCCCCCGGCTCGACCTTTAAGCTCATCACTTCAGCCGCGGCATTGGAAAGCGGCAAGCAGGATGTGACCTATCCGGCGGAAAAGGAGTACCAGGCCCCCCGGACGACCCGGCAGATTCGAAACTTCGGATCGGGTACCTGCGGGGGAAATCTCGCCGAGGCCCTCAAGGTGTCCTGCAACACCTACTTCGCCAAGCTGGCGGCAGAAGAACTACCTGACGGCGCTCTGGAGGAGACGGCAAAAGCATTCGGGTTCACAGAAAGACCCCCTCTGGACAACCGGGCGGCCGTAAGCCGGCTTCCAAGCGTGGAAGAACTCGAGGAGCCCGCGTTCCGCGCCCTCAGCGCACTCGGCCAATTCGAAGTGGCCGCCACTCCGCTGCAGATGGCGCTTGTGGCAGCCGGAATCGCCAACGGCGGCAAGGTCCCGGTCCCGAAAATGGTCAAGCAGGTCGAAGATGCCCGCGGCGGCCTGGTAGAACAGGCCGAGTCTGAAATCTGGAAGGAGGCGGTTTCCTCCGACACCGCTTCGGCGCTTACACAGATGATGATCGAGGTGGTCCGCGGCGGAACGGGCCGGGCGGCAGCGGTGGAGGGCAGCGAGGTTGCCGGAAAGACCGGCACCGCCCAGACCGGCGCCGAAACTCCGGGGCTGGCATGGTTTGTCGGATTCGCCCCTGCTTCGAGCCCACGCATTGCGCTCGCCGTCGTGGTCGAGGGGGCCGGAGACGGGCGTACCGAAACCGGCGGCAGGTTGGCCGCCCCGATGGCCAAAACGGTCTTCGAAGCACATCGCACGGCGGCCCGATGGTGAAGTCCACTGAAGTTCTGGCCGGACGCTACGAAGTCTCCGAGTTGCTGGGGACCGGCGGGATGGGTCACGTCTACAGGGCCCGGGACAAGGTCCTTCACAGGCAGGTGGCCGTAAAGGTTCTAAAAGAAGAGCTCTCATCCGACCCTGCGACCGTAGAGCGCTTCAAGAGAGAGGCACGGATAGCCGCCTCGCTTTCACATCCGAACATCGCGGCAGTATTCGACTTTTTGGAAAGCTCCGGGAGCTGGTTCATCGTCATGGAACTGCTTCAGGGAAGCGACCTTCACCGGGTGCTGAATCAAGCAGGGCCGCTTTCCCTCCCCGAAGCCCTGCGCGTAACGGCCTCCGTCGCGGGGGCCCTGCAGCACGCTCACAGCCTCGGAGCGGTGCATCGGGACATCAAACCCGGGAACATCTTCATTACCGACGACGGAACGGTCAAGGTTACCGACTTCGGGATTGCAACTGCAGCCGCCCATACTCCCCTTACCGTCACGGGAGAGGTGCTGGGTACGCCTCACTATTTGTCGCCCGAGCAGGTGAGGGGCGAACCGGCCACGGCCGCGAGCGATGTTTACTCGCTGGGCTGCGTACTTTTCGAGATGGTCACCGGGACGCGGCCCTACGAGGCGGACTCCTCGATGGCCGTGGCTCTGGCCCACACCGGCC
>JBOGWH010000201.1:0-2878 GCA_050692975.1 Actinomycetota bacterium
CGAAGAGGGCGTCCTGAAGATCATGTCCAAGATGGGAATCTCGCCGACCGAGTCTTACCGCAGCGCCCAGATCTTCGATGCGATCGGAATCGGCCAGGAAGTCATCGACAAGTATTTCACCGGGACCCCGTCGCCCATGGACGGGATCGGCCTGACGGAAATCGCCGAGGACGTGCTGGCCCGCCACCGGGATGCCTTCGGCGAGAGCCGCAAGACCGGCCTCCAGAACACCGGCTATTTCAAGCACCACGGCAAAGGCGAGTATCACGCCACCAACCCGACGGTGGTCGATGCCCTTCACGAGGCGGTGAAGAGCGGAGATTGGGAGCAATACCACACGTTTGCCGAGCTGGTAAACGAGCGGGTCCCGACGGAACCCCGCGACCTGTTGAAGTTCGTGCCTGCCGGCGACCCTGTTCCGCTCGAGGAAGTGGAGCCGGCCGAGGCGATCACGGCCCGGTTCTCGACCGGCGCGATCAGCCACGGCGCCATCGGCGCCGAGGCCCACGAGACGCTGGCCATCGCGATGAACATGATCGGCGGCAAGGCCAACTCCGGAGAGGGAGGTGAAGCCCCCGAGCGGTACCGCAACGAGAAGCGATGCAAGGTCAAGCAGGTCGCCTCCGGCCGCTTCGGAGTCACCCCCGAGTACGCCGCCTTCGCCGAGGAATTGCAGATCAAAGTCGCCCAGGGCTCAAAGCCGGGTGAGGGCGGGCAGCTTCCGGGGCACAAGGTCTCCGACGAGATCGCCCGCCTGCGGCACACCCAGCCGGGGGTCGCGCTCATCTCTCCCCCACCCCACCACGACATCTACTCCATCGAGGACCTGGCGCAGCTGATCTTCGACCTCAAGCAGGTCAATCCCGACGCCGACGTTTCGGTCAAGCTCGTGGCCGAAGCCGGGGTCGGCACCATTGCCGCCGGCGTGGCCAAAGCGCTGGCCGATGTGGTTCAGATCTCCGGATGGGACGGAGGGACGGGAGCCAGCCCGCTTTCGAGCATCAAGAACGCCGGGCTCCCCTGGGAGATCGGCGTAGCCGAGACCCAGCAGATGCTTATGGCCAACGGGCTGCGGGACCGGGTCAAGGTCCGCGTCGACGGCGGCATGAAGAGCGGCAAGGACGTGATCATGGCGGCGCTTCTCGGCTGCGACGAATTCTCGTTCGGAACCTCGCTGTTGCTGGCCGAGGGCTGCATCATGGTCCGCGCCTGCCACAAGGACACCTGCCCGGTGGGCATCGCCACCCAGAGAAAAGAGCTGCGCGAGAAATTCACCGGTACTCCCGAGCAGGTCGCCCGGTACCTGATGTTCGTGGCCGAGGAGACCCGCCGCATCCTGGCCTCCCTGGGACTGCGGTCCATCGACGAGGCCGTCGGGCGGGCCGACCTGCTGGCTCCGCTCGACACCGGCAACCCACGGATCGCCCAGCTGGACCTGTCGATGTTCCGGGAAAAAGGAGAGGGCAAGCTGCATTTCGAGGCGGCGCATCCCATCCAGAAGCCCCGGTCGGACTTGGGCGACCGGATCTACGTGGAGGCTTTCAACGCGGTGATGTCCGGCGAGAGCATCGAGCTCAGCTACCCGGTCCACAACTCGGACCGCACTCTGGGGGCCCGTCTCGGCGGCGCCATCGCAAAAGAGCACGGCGAGGAGGCTCCGCCCGGAAACGTCACGGTGAACTTCGAGGGTGAGGCCGGGCAGAGCTTCGGCGCCTTCTTGACCCATGGGATCACGTTCAAGCTCACCGGTGAGGCCAACGACTATGTCGGCAAAGCGATGGGGGGCGGCCGGATCATCATCGTGCCCCCTGCCAACGACGCGGGAGATCCGCATCTGATCGGCAACACGGTGCTCTACGGGGCAACCGGCGGCGAGCTGTACGTTGCCGGGAAGGCCGGTGAACGCTTCGCCATCCGCAACTCCGGGGCGTCTGTCGTGGTGGAGGGCGCCGGCGACCACGCCTGCGAGTACATGACCGGCGGAACCGTCGTGATATTGGGGCCCACGGGCTGGAACCTAGGCGCAGGAATGACCGGGGGTCAGGCTTTCGTGTGGGACCCCGAAGTCAGGCTCCCGGCGAGAGTCAACCCGGAACTGGTCGACTTCCACCGCCCGACCGGCGCGATCCAGGCGGAGCTGCTAGGCATGCTCCGCCGGCACCTAAAACTGACCGGGTCGGCCCGGGCGCGGGCGATTTTGGACAATTGGGACCAGGAGTCCCACCATTTCTTCCGGGTTGCTCCCAAAGCGGACGTGGCGAAGATCGAGAGCGCTCACGAGGGCTCACTGAGTTCGCCGGGGACTTAGATATTGCCCGATCCCTCGGAGGGGCCCGAGGTTCGCACCGTCCTCGAGCGCGGCGCCGGGCCCCTGATGGAGAAGATTGGCGTCGAGTTCCTCGACGTCGGCCCCGAGAAAGTCACCGCCCGCATCCCGGTAAAAGGCAACGAGCAGTATTTCGGGCTGCTCCACGGCGGCGCCAACGCCGCACTGGCCGAGACGGTTGCCTCGGTGGGAGCCTGGGTCCGAGACCCATCGAAGGACGTGCTGGGGATGGAGCTCAAGGTCAACCACCTGAAAGGCGCCTCCGATGGGTGGGTGACGGCTACTGCGGTGCCCCTGCACGCCGGGCAGACCACCGCGGTTTGGGAGGTCAGAATCCGTGACGGCGAAGGCCGGTTGACGGCCTTCGCCACAGTCACGGTGGCAATAAGAGACCGCGACGCCGTCTAGCGCCGTCGGGCCCGCAACCTGAACGGCGCCAGCCGGCATCGCCTTTCTCCCTCGGTTGCCCATAGGTATTCGTCGCCGGGGGCCCATCCGGATTCCCCGGCCTACGTCCGCACCGCCGACCGTGCGGCCTGCTTAACTTGGAGC
>JBOGWH010000202.1:0-1471 GCA_050692975.1 Actinomycetota bacterium
TCGCTGTAGTGAACCACGAGTTGCCTGTCGGCGGAGAGGCGGCCGCGGTAGCGGAAGATCCGATCCCCGCCCTCAAGGCCCCCCGCGGCGCCGGTCGCTGCGAACCCCTTGGGCAGTTCAATGGTTACATCGAGGTCATCGGCGTGCAGGGAGGGTTGAGCCTGCAAAACCAGGCGATAAGTGCGCTTGCCCGGCAGGGCGGCATCGGGATACAGCTTCCGTCTCATCGACAGGTCCATGTGGGCGGTGCCTCCGGGGCCAATATCGAAAAGACGCGAGGCCACCCTCAGGCCTTTTTCGGTGTCGCTTTCAAATTGCGACTCCTGGCCGTTGAGCCGCGCAGAGTCGATCCGCACGCCGGCCGGCAGGTAGGCCGAAAGATAGGTCCGGTTGAATCCGGGCGCGTTCAGCGGGCCCTGCACGTAATCGGAAACCCCGCCGGCGGACGCTTCATTCCTCATCGTGACCCTCAGCGAGGAGTGCGCGACCCCTTGCTCGTCCAGCCTGACCCGGTAGGACAGCCGTCTCCTGCTGTGAAAGTCCATCTTGCTCGCCGCAGCGTTTTGGCCCACGACCATGAGGTAGTCGGTTCCGGGTCGGATGCCGGCCCCCTCTTTAAGGCGGCCGCTGAGCCCGAGCCCGTCGATGAACTGCTGGTGGTCGCGCGACCAAACGATCAGGTGCTTGCCCGACGCCGCCGCTCCGAGGGCCTTCAGCGCCGGGACCGTTTTTGAATCCAGCCCGGCATACAGCCGCTCCCAGGTCTTCCGGCCGACCTCGACCAGCGCCGCCTGGCGGATGTCTCTTGTGGGCAAGGAGGAGTAGGCGTCGCTGAGAAGAAGCGACGCCACGTTTCGCGAATCCGCCGCCACACCCAGACTCGGGATCCCAACCGGACCGGTCACCTTCAGCAGGTGAGCCAGGGCAACCACATCGATCGCGATAACCCCGTCGATTCGCTGGCCGGTTCCCTTTTCCCACATCTGCGCCATGGTGGCCGCGGCCGAGGGAAAGTCCGGAGTCATGTTGACGTTCTCCCAAAGCTTTCGGGAGCCGAAGGTGTCGTATCTGTCCGACAGGGCGGCGGACTCGACCGGGGAATCTAGTTTGGGCAGCTTGGTATCGGGGTCGAGACGGGTCAGGCGGATCGCGCCGGCATCGGCCTCGAGGATCCCGAATGCCCCGATAAACCCACCGGTCGCCCTGAGTTCCGCTCCGTTTTGAATCGCCAGGAACCAGACTTTGCGGCCCTTGGCCCCCAGAAATTCCGGGGCGGTGCGCATGGCCTCGGCGAGCCGTCCGATTCCGGCGCTCGCCTCTTTGCCTTCGGCCAGAAATTTCGAACGCACGGGAGCGGCAAGCGACGGGACCCAGCTGCGGGATCTTTCGACAACGGCCACCGCGCGGCGGGCTTCTGCCGTGGCCCGCTCTAGCCTCAAAGCGCCCTCGGACATGGCTGCCAGGGATACGG
>JBOGWH010000203.1:0-3530 GCA_050692975.1 Actinomycetota bacterium
GGGTGGGCCCCCGAGTTCCGGAGGCAGCAACTGGGATAAATCTAACTGGGCCGTGGCGGGGGCGGCCGGGATGAGAACCGCAGCGCCGGCCATTAACGCCGTCGCGCAGCCTATGAACCTTCTGGCACGAGCGATCTTAGAACCTGAGTGTTTCAGCAACTGTCCTTCCCGGTGACAAACCCTAAGGGTTTGCGCTTAAAGGACACAAATTCTTGCCTGATCGGGTCCGGATTTTGCGGATTGTCCGCCCAATTGCAGGCCGTGGAATAAGATCGTTTCGAGACGTAGTTTGCCTGCTCCGCTAGAAGGGAAAAAGTGGGGGTCATGAAAAGGGCCTTGCTGATTGGCGCCGCATCGGTTACGGGCCTGGCTGTGGTTGCAGGAATCCCATTTATTGCCAGGAGCATGCTTGCCGAGACCGAGCCTCTGCCCCGGCCCGCCGTGCCGGCCGAAAAGCCCGCCGAAGGCCGGCCCGCCGAAGCCCGGCCCGCCGAAGCCCGGGAACCAATAGCTCCGGCCCCTCTTATTCTGCAGCCGGTCGCCCCGCCGGCTCCTCCGCTTCCCAAGCCCATTGTTGCGGCCCCCGTGCTGCCTGCCGCCGACGTACTGGTGCTGGAGCGGCGCCTTGCCGACCTCGGGTACATGATGGGTCTGGCCGACGGCATTTTAGACGGAGCCTCCAAGCACGGATTGACGGCATTTCAGAAGGTGGAGGGCCTTGGACGAACCGGCCAGGCCGATGCCGCCACACTCGAAAGGCTTACCACCGCGGTGACCCCGCCGGCCCTTTATACAACGCCTCCTCGCCACATCGAGGTCGACATTGCCCGCCAGGTGATCTTCGTAGTTGAAAACGGAAAAGTGACCAATATTCTTCCTACTTCGACGGGAAACGGTCGAAAGTTCACCTCCGAGGGCTGGACCCGGCGCGCGGTCACCCCAAACGGAGCCTTCGCCATATACGGCAAGCGCGCCGGATGGCGGAAGTCACCGCTTGGGAGGCTCTACCGGCCGGCCTATTTCAATGGGGGCATTGCCCTGCACGGGAGCAGGTCGGTCCCGGCCTCCCCGGCTTCCCACGGCTGCGTGAGGGTCCCGATGGCGTTTGCCGACTGGTTTGCCGACAACGTGGCAACGATCGGAACCGGGGTCTACGTTTACGGGAATTCCGGAGCGCCCAACCCGCCTGCCATTAGCGACACGGCTGCGCTGATGCCGGCTCCCAAGCCGCCGCCGGATGTCCCCCTGCCGGCCGAACCCCTCCCGGCCGAGCCGCCCCCGCCCGCCGATCAACCGGGACTTCTGCCGGGGATTCTCTAGGCTTTTGTCTCCGGGCTGAAGTCCAGAGAGCAGGAGTTGATGCAGTAGCGTTTGCCCGAGTCACCGGGCCCGTCGTCGAAGACGTGGCCCAGGTGTGAGTCGCACCGGGCGCATATGACTTCGATGCGATGCATGAAATGCGAGTGATCGTGCTCCAGCTTGACGTTTCGAGAATTGACGGGATCGGTGAAGCTGGGCCAGCCGGTGCCCGACTCGAACTTGGTGTCTGAGGCGAAAAGCTCATTTCCGCAGGCGCCGCAGACGTAGGTCCCCTTTTCCTTGTTTTCCAGCAGGTGGCCGGTGAAAGCCCGTTCGGTGCCCTTCTCGCGCAGGACCCGGTACCGGTCGGGGCCGAGCTGGGCCCTCCACTGTTCTTCCGTCTTCTCAATGCGGTCGTCAGGCATGAAACCAGTCTAACGGTAGGCTTTTTTTATCCGGTTCCTTCCTTTAACGGGGTTTCGAGTGCATCCTGATGGAGCAGGAATCACGGGGACGCTTTCCCGCAGGGATGCGGGCGGCTTTTATCCGGTTCCTTTAACGGGGTTTCGAGTGCATCCTGATGGAGCAGGAATCACGGGGACGCTTTCCCGCCGGGCATGGCGGGCGGCGTCGCCGAGGGAGCGAGGGAGATTTGAGGAGAACAAGAACGTTTCTACGGGTGGCGGCGGTCGCATGTCTCGTTGTGGCATCCCTACCGTGGGCGGCTTCCCCTTCCTATGCGATCCGCGTTCCCGAGACGCTGTTCCGCCTGCTGAGACTGACCGGGGACCTCACCGAGCGCAGTCTGCCCTTTGCCGCCACCGACCTCGGAGTGACCTGGAGGGGATCCGGGACTCCGGCGGTCCGCATGAGCGATGACGGCGAGTCGTGGACCGGTTGGCGGACGGTCTCCGAATCCGAGGACATGTTCGACCCCGCAACCGGGACGCACTACAGCGAGCTGATCGACGGCCGGGACGCCCGCCGTGTACAGGTGAAATGGGGTACCGGCCTGGCGGTCATCAACACCGACGATGGCCCGCTTCGGACCGTCAAGCTGCTGCGGTCGCTGTTTGCGGCGACCGGCCAGCCGCCGGTGATATCCCGGGCGGAGTGGGGCGCCAATGAATCTCTGCGAAGAGGCGCTCCCGCATTCAGCCGGGTGAAAAAGATCTTCGTGCATCATGCCGTGACCCCCAACCGGGACTCCGATCCGGCCGCGACGATGCGGGGAATGCTGGCATACCACGTGCAGGCGCGGGGCTGGGACGATATCGGCTACAACTTCGTGATCGATCGGTCCGGGCGGATCTATGAAGGGCGCTTCGCCCGTTCCTACGCTCCCGGCGAGGTCCCTACCGGGGAGAATCCCGGCGGCTTCGGTGTGGTGGGCGCCCACACCGCCGACGTCAACACCGGCAGCATGGGGGTGGCCGTCCTGGGCAACACCAATACCGCGGCCCCAACCGCGGCGACCATGGGTGGGCTGACGGATCTTCTTTCCTGGCACGCCGACCGCCACGGTATCAATCCGCTCACTTCGGACGCCTACGTGAACGAAGCAACCGGCGCAACGGGATCCTTCCCCAACATCGCCGGCCACCTCGATTCGCCGTTTGCTTCCACCAGCTGCCCGGGACGCCATCTCTACTCCCGGCTGCCGGAGCTGCGCAACGCGGTTGAGTCGGCCATCGCCGCCCGCAGCCCGCAGTCGGCGCCGTCGATGCCCACCGGCGCGAGGGTCGCCGGGTCTTCCCCCAGCGATGCGATGCCGGACGTCACCGGCGACGTCAGCCGCACCGCGGTGCGGGTCGATGTGACGTTCGGCGGAGGCCTGGTGCCGCGCACCGTCTCGGCCGCACCGGCGGGCGGTTCTTTTACGGTCGGCGACGGCTCCTACGGGGGGATCCCGCTGGCGCCGGGCAGCTACTCGGTGACCGCCGTAGCTTTCGACGCGGCCGGACGCGCTTCGCCTGCCGCACCCGGCGGCAGCTTCACTGTTCAAGGCGGGGGTCTTCTCGAGGGTCTCCTCGCGGCTCTCCTGAGTCCCGGACCCACGGCTGCATCATCGACATCATCGGCCGGGCCGTCTTCCGGGGATCCGGTCGGGACGACTTCCGGGGACCCGGTCGGAGACACGGTGCGGGCCCTCGCGGGGATCATCGGGGGACTGCTGGCCGATTAGCCCACCTGTTGTGGGTAGCATGGAAGAAGGGTGAATCCTCTCCAGC
>JBOGWH010000204.1:0-4941 GCA_050692975.1 Actinomycetota bacterium
GGCAGTACCTGCTCACGGCCACGCCCTGCTGCAATCTTCAGAGCCTTCCAACGGGGCAACCGTAACGGCATCGCCGCCACAGGTGAGCTTGGTGTTCAGCGAGGTGCCCGACCCCAAGCTCAGCAGCATCCGTGTGCTGGACGGCGCCGGCACGCAGGTGCACCGTGGGAAGGCAGCTGCGGTTGAAGGCCGGCCGGCGACGATGTCGGTTGCCCTGGGCCCGCTGCCTAAGGGTGTTTACACGGTCTCGTGGAGAGTGCTGTCCAGCGTGGACGGCCACCTGACCTCCGGGGCTTTCACCTTTGGAGTAGGCGTAGAGGCCCCGCCCGCCCCCGGCAAGTCCCAGTCACCGCAGGCCTCCCCCGCAGGGATTGCAGGGCGCCTGATGTTCTATCTGGGAACGGTCGGGCTGCTCGGTCTGGCGGTGGTATCGCTTTGGGTGATGCCGGGGCCCCCACCGCGGAAATGGGTGATGGCCCTCGCTGCCTGCGCGCTTGCCGGCGCGGGAGCCCTGGCCGCCGGGCAGCTTTCCGATTCCCATGCGGGCCCAGCCGCCTTTCTGTCGAGTTCGCTCGGACGGGGAGCCGTTTTTCGCGGGCTCCCTCTGGTAGCTGCGGCCGTTGCGGCCTTCACGCTCCGCAAGCGAGCGGGACTTTTTTGCGCCCTGGGGGCCCTTGCTGCTATGGCGGTGCACTCCGCCCTGGGGCATGCCGCAACCGGAGACGACTCCGCGGTCAAGGTGGTGGTCCAGGTCGTCCACATGGCGGCGGTGGGCATTTGGATCGGGGGCCTGTTTGCCCTGTTGCTGGCGGTGCGCGGAAGCCCCGCAACCGCCAAAACCGGTGCAATCGGAAGATTTTCCAGGCTGGCCGGATTCGCTCTGGCGGCGGTGGCGGTCACCGGAGCCGCCCGCGCCTTCAGCGAAGTGGGATCCTGGTCGAAACTAACGACCTCCGCGTACGGGCGGTTGATCGTTGCAAAAGTGGCTTTTCTTGCACTC
Source organism: Actinomycetota bacterium (assembly GCA_050692975.1). Classification (GTDB taxonomy): domain Bacteria; phylum Actinomycetota; class CADDZG01; order JAHWKV01; family JAHWKV01; genus JBOGWH01. The sequence goes on from JBOGWH010000204.1 coordinate 1,001, forward strand.
CTCGGGGTCCTGGGCGCAGCAAACCGCTATCGAAGCGTTCCGCGCTCAGCCGTCTCCCTGTCGCCTCTTCGAAGGATCGCAAGGCTAGAAATTGCAGTAGCCGTCCTGACCCTGGGGGTCGCCGCAGGCCTAGCTTCAACCGTTCCCGCAGCCGATATCAGGCAGGAACCGCGACCAGTAGTCACATCGGCCGCCGACTTCGGCACCACCATCAGGGTGCGCCTCGAAGCCGACCCGGGCAATGCCGGCAGCAACCGATTCGCCGTCTCGGTTCGCGACTTCGATTCGAAAAAGCCGGTGACGGCCCGCCGGGTAAGCCTTCGCTTCAACTTTCTCACCGACCCGGCCGTTGGTGAGTCCTTGCTGGTCCTAAGTAAATCCGGCGAAGGCCTGTTTGCCGGACGAGGATCGCAGATGTCGCTGGAGGGACGGTGGAGAATCACCGCCCTAGTGGAGGCGGGGCCCGGGTCTACCGAGGTTCCCCTGGAGATATCGACGGCGGCAAAGGGTCAATCGGAGTCGGCGGACCAGGCAGCCGGGCAACCTGCGATTCTCAATTTGAGCCGTCCGGGCGGCGACTCCCTGCAGTCCTATCTGGATCCGCAACGGCCGGGGCCGAGTGAGCTTCACGCCACTTTCTTCAACCCCGACGGAACTGAAACTCATATAGAAGAGGTGGTCGTGGTGGCCGCCCGGGGCAACGCACGATCACGCATCCTTACTCCTAGAAGGTTCGGGCCCGGCCACTTTGTGGCGGACATAAAATTGGCCGAGGGGCGATGGTCCTTCGATATTGTTGGAAAAAGGCAAGCGGGGCCCTTGAGATACCTCGCCAGTATTGAGGTGAAACGATGACCCGGACGGCAAGGGCGTGAACCTGGCGCACGGAGGTCTGGGAAGCGGGCCGCTGACCGCGCCGGAGATAGCGATAGCCTCGGCCGGAGGCTTGATGGCCCTGATCGGCGCTTTCTTGGTTCTGCGAACCCCACAAAAGGGAAAGTCCTCGGGAGGCAAGGCGGGATTCGCCCTGCTCGGTGTGGGCCTGGTGGTCGCAATGCTGGGGCCCAACCTTGTGCCGGCGCCCTCCGGAGCCTGCGCCAGGCCAACGACGCAGGCTTCCGTGGAAATAATTTCCCCAAGGCCCGGTGAGGTCTTAGAGGGAAGCAAATTCGATGTCGAGATCCGGCTGAGCGACGGCCAATTGGCCGGCCTTTCATCGACCCGCAACGTAAAAGGCCAGGGGCACCTTCACCTATCGCTGGACGGAAAACTGGTCTCGATGACCGGCGAGGCCAAGCAGAGCATCGACGCCCAGCCGGGGGAACATCGCCTCACCGCCGAGTACGTCGCCAACGATCACGCTCCCTTTTGCAAACGGGTCACGGACCGGGTTCGCTTCACGGTCCGATAAACCCGCCCATCCGGGCTCGTCGCACAGCCCTTTTTCGGTTAACCTTGATACCAACTGCATGTGCGGGTAGTACTAGGCCCGCCGGCCACCCCGGGGCCCTTAGACGTCCCCCGGAAAGGCCGCCTTCCATCCCGCAGCCGCCTCCAACAACACCTTCGCCTTTTCCTGGGCGCGGGATCCCGGACGAAGGGAAGCCGAGACCGCCCTCTTGAGCTGGGCGAAAGCCTCGTACCAGAAAAGGGCATGAGGATCAACGGTTCCCCTGGTCTCTTCGATGAAGGTCCTGCGGGCCTCATCGACGGCTTTGGACTGGGACGGATGACGTAGCTTGATAGAGGACAGCTTGGCAAGAAAACAGCCGGCGTCCAGCTCAATGGCGCCTGTGCGGGCCGATTCCCAATCGATCAGCCCGGCGGCTCCCCCGACATCGAAGATGTGTCCGGGCTTGAAGGAACCGTGGACAAGCACTTCGCGTCGCTGCGGCGGCACGGCAGCGGCCAGCGAACGCAAGAGTGCCGATGACGGCCCCGACAGCAGGGCGCTTTCCTTCCGTATTAAGTCGGCCATCGCAGCAGCTCTCTCAAGGGGGGACTCCGGGGGCCTTTGGCCGGCCGGCGGCTCCAACCCCGGAGCGGTGATCCAGGCCGCAGCGGCCCGGCCTGCCCGGCCACCTCTTCCCGACGCGATCAGCTGCTTTGCGGAGGGGCCCGGGAAAGCGTCGGTGACCAGGAATGCATTGTCGGGGTCCGTGGCGAGCAGATGAGGAGTTGCCCATCGCCGGCCCGGTGCGGAGGCGTCCAGGGCTTCCATTACCGCTACCGCCCTTCGAAGATGGCCTGCATCCCGGTACGCCTTGAAAATGAGGAGTCCGTCCCCCGAAGCGACGCTCAGGGTGCATCGCTTTCCCGGATGATGGCGAAGGACGCTGTGCAGCGAGAAGGGTCGCTTCTGCGCCACCGGCTCGAGGAGGAAATCGAAGCCCCGGTCGCGCAATAGCTGAAGCGCGGGGATGGCGTCGTCGAGGGGAAGATTCAAAGGCAGAGGCGGCATCAGAGGGCCGAAGGCGCCGCTCCGCCTTCATCGCGCTCTGGATGCCACAAGCTCATGAAACAGCCTTTCGAGCTTGGCTGAGGTGTGATCCCAGGTGAAATTCCCGAACGCCCTCTCGCGTGCAATTGCCCCTTTCTGCCTTCTAAAAGGCTCGTCTCGCAGCAGCTTCTCGACGGCCGCGGCAAACGCCATGTCGTCACCGGGAGCCACCAAGATTCCGGCCTCGCCCACCAGTTGCGCGATATCTCCCTGGTCGACCGATACCACCGGCAGGCCGGCGGCCATGTACTCGAACAGCTTGATCGGCGAGAAGTAAAAGAACGGTTCCGGTGGAAAGGGCGCCACCGCCACCGTGGCTCCAGCAAGCAGCCGGGCCCCCTCCTGCTGAGACACCGAGCCGACCAGGTCGATCTGCTTGCGTACCGAATACTTCGAGGCCTGCTCTTCCAGCCGGGCGAATTCTTGCTGCGCCAGGGAGTCGCCTGGGCGCGCCGGGCCTCCAATTATGCGTGCCACCGGGCCAAGGCCTCGTTGGCGCAGAGCCGCCAGCAAAAGTGGAATGCGATCCAGGCCGTGCCAGGGCCGCGGATTGCCGCAGAAGGCAAGTACAGGGACCGGTGCATTGAGCGACGCCGCAGCAGGAAATAATTCGGGATGGAACCCATTGTGGATGGTGACGGTCCCGCGATCCGTGCCACGTACCCCCGCTACATATTTGCGCATAGGCTCGGAAACGGCCACGACTGCATCGGCCCCGCTCATCAGCGCGCCTTCATCGGCAAAATGTTTCTCGGAGGCCTCGAGACCGCGGTGGCGCACGCACTCCTGGATCATGGGACTGTTCACCTCAAGGACATAGGCACAGCCGATCTCCCGGGCCGCCTCAAGGCCAGAAAGCGCGGTGTAAGAATCGGCGCCATCAGCCAGGCCCTTTCGCGGGTCATGCCACTGCGCCGCCACCCCGCCTAAAAGGCCCCTTGGGACCACCGTGTACCTCTCGTAAACGACGTCGGGCCGGCCTGTCTCATCTGCGGCCTTCAGGACGTCGTTTTTTGAAGAGAGAAGCGCGAGGGGCGCCGGAAAGGAAGCCGGACCATTTCGAGGCCCGGAGACAAAGGAGAACACCTGATGGCCCCGGTGGATCAGAGCCTCAGCCACCGCCCTCAGATGAACAGAGGAACCGGCCCGGCCGCCGGGGTCGATTCCCAGATCGGCGCAGAGCTGAAAGACCCTCAAGGCGAGGCCGGTTTCGAACAATTGAAGCGGCGCGAAGCCGGCCCGGAAGGAGATTCGTTCATTTGATGCCTCCTGACAGAAATATGATTGTAATTGCCGGCTACAAACCGGCTCTTCCACATGCATAACTCAACCCGTTGTGTTTTATCGGACCGATCATCCGTACTGGCGCTGGTCCCCCATTACCGATGCGAGGACCTGCTGGGCAGAGCCCTCGACTCCCTGGCGTCCCAGAGCCAGCCAC
>JBOGWH010000205.1:0-1886 GCA_050692975.1 Actinomycetota bacterium
CTGTTTCGGCCGCTGCGAAAGATGTCGAAAGAGGGCGGCTATCTATCCTCCGCCATAGTCAGCGCGGAAAGGCTTATGGAGGTCCTCGAGCTGGAACCCGAACCCCAGGAAGGCGATCCCCCGCCAATCTTCCGGGGCGACGTGGCCTTCGAGGCCGTCCACTTCACCCACGAGGGCGGAGTCAAAGCTCTGAGGGGCCTCAGCTTTGAAGTTCCTGCCGGTTGCCTTGCCGTCCTGGCGGGCCCCAATGGCGCCGGAAAATCCACGGCCTTCTCGGTCCTTCTGCGGTTACTCACTCCGGAGAAAGGCAACGTGTCGATCGACGGGGAACCGATCGAGAAATGGAGGCTCGAGGACTACCGTCGCCGTTTTTCCTATATCCCCCAGGACGTGCAGCTTTTCTCCGGAAGTATTCGGGAAAACATTCTCTACGGGCGCCCGGACGCCATGGAGGAGGAAATCGCGGCAGCCGCCGCGGATGCGCTGATAGACGAAGTGGTGGACCGATTACCCAACGGGTACGACGAGATCATCGGCGAAGGCGGTTCAACCCTTTCGGGAGGGGAGGCCAGGCGGCTCATGCTGGCAAGGGCCGCAGTCAGGAACGCCCGTATCCTGCTGTTTGACGAGCCTTTCACAGGGCTGGACACAGAAGCCAGAGCGACCGTTGCAGGCGCCATCCGCCGCATTGCCTCAGGGCGAACCGCTCTGGTGATAAATCATGGTCCCATCGAGGAGCTAAACCCCGACCTGGTGATCGAGATTGCAGGCGGGCGGCGTCGAGGGGATCGTCCGCCGGAGAGTGCCCCAATACACATTGCCGGCTCCGAGGCTCTCGAGAGACAACCTGCCTCCCTTCAAACTCGAGATCCCCTGCCTGATGATCTTTCCGAACCGGCGTCGTTTGGGGATCTGCCTCGTCTATTGGACGATGCCTCGGCCCTCAGACTTTTTACCGAAAGCGGACTTCAGATTTCCGGCGTGGAAAGAGATTTCACCGGCGTCTGGGCTGAAAGCGCCCTGGTCTCCTTTCGATTTCTACCGGCAAGGGGGGGCAGCCCGATCCCCGGTTATGTCCGTACGTACGCCAACGGGGCGGCTTCTTCACTAGCTTCGAGATGGCGGGAGCGGGCCACCGGCACCCCTCTCGGTCCGGGCGTGCGACTGCTAAGCGGAGACCATAGCGTTCTCTTCCTCTTCCCCAACGACGATGTCCTCAACGGGCTGGCCGAGGCGTCGGACCCGGCTTTTCTGGAGAACCTGCTGGAAGAGCGCGGTCGTCTGGCGGGCCCGTCGACCGGTGTCACCATCGACTATTTTCGTTATCGACCTGAGAAAAGGCTCGTTGTCCGCGCGAGCGTCACCGGCCCCGCGGGTGCCGTCGATAGCGCCGCGCGGTTTTATGCCCGTCACCTACCTGCGGAAGCAGGCAGGAGACTCGACCGGCTGGCAGCGAGCCTAAGAGACCGTTCGGTCAACCACGTCCCAAGAGCGGTCGCGACGGTCATGGACGGAAGCCTCTTTGTGGAGGAAGCGGTTGAAGGGCTGGGGCTCCCCGATGCCATAGCCGGGGGCCTGGCCGACCCGGGGGCCCTGGCCTCGGCTCTGCGCCGCTTCCACGAATCGGGAGTCAAAGAGGGGGAGATGAGGACTCCCGAAAGCAGACTGGCCGAGTCTCTGGTCGTTCTCAACCACCTTGGACGAGTTGGAGAGTTGAGCCCCCTGTGCCGGGAGCTGGCCGGGCGCCTGGCCGATGCTCTCCCGGACATCGCTCCGGGCTGCCTTTTGCACGGGGACCTGCATCCAAACCAGATTCTCATCGCCCGCGGGGGCCCGTTCCTGATAGATCTCGAGGACGTCGCGGTTGGGGATCCTTTTGACGACAT
>JBOGWH010000206.1:0-1096 GCA_050692975.1 Actinomycetota bacterium
GGACTGGACAACGGGTATTGCCTGATGATCGGCGGCCCGAAGGAGGCTTACGAGACGGTCAAACCTCTGTTCGCGTCCCTGGCCCCCGAGGACGGCTACCTGTATTGCGGTCCGAGCGGATCGGGGCACTTCACCAAGATGGTCCACAACGGCATCGAGTACGGAATGCTGCAGGCCTACGGCGAGGGGTTCGAGATCCTCGAGCAGAGCCAGTACGACCTGGACCTCGGCGCAATCGCCGCGGTCTGGAACCACGGAAGCGTAGTTCGGTCGTGGCTGCTGGAGCTTGCGGAAAGCGCGTTCACCGACGATCGCCGGCTCGACTCTGTAGCCGGCTACGTCGAGGACTCGGGAGAAGGCCGATGGACCATCGAGGCCGCCATCGAAGAGAACGTGCCGGCCCCGGTAATCACCGAGTCGCTTTTCGCCCGCTTCTACTCGCGCCAGGACGAGTCTTATTCTGCGAAGGTTGTGGCCGCGCTGCGCAAGCAGTTCGGGGGCCACTCCGTGAAGTCGGCCGTTCCGCAGGAGCCTCCCACCGGGGAGGAGGGCTAAAGGCCGGCCCCGGGGGCGTGGCCCCAGCACGGCGGGCCAATTAGAGTAGTCGGCGATGGCTACAAACCAATTCACGATGCCGCAGCTCGGCGAGAGCGTGGCCGAAGGGACCATTACTCGCTGGTTGAAAAGCGAGGGGGACACCGTCGCCGTTGACGAGCCGATCGTTGAGATCTCCACCGACAAGGTCGACAGCGAGATCCCTTCGCCGATGGCCGGGACCCTCAGCAAGATCCTCGCCGCCGAAGGAGAGACCGTCGCGGTAGGAGCGGCGATCGCCGAGATAGCCCCCGACGGGGCCGGGACGCCATCGTCTGCGCAGACACCCGAAGCTCATCAGGCGCCCTCTGGGGAAGCTCCGGCCGCCCAAGAACCCCCGGCGGCCGAGGCGCCGTCTGCGGAAGCTCCGCCCGCCCAGGAGCCCCGGGCGGTGGAGCCTTCCCCCGAGCCAGCGGCCGCCCCCGAGCCCCCGCCTGCTCCGGGGCAACCCGCCCCACCCCCCGAGCCTGCTGCCGCTCCCGAGGCCCCGCCTCCTCCGGAG
>JBOGWH010000207.1:0-3733 GCA_050692975.1 Actinomycetota bacterium
GTGCTGAAGAATAGCCGATGCCACCATCGCCATAGGAACCCACAGGACCAAGAGACCCAAAATGACGGGAGATTTTTGCCACGGTCCGAGCACGTAAACAAAAGTGATTACGGCAAGAATGACCACAGTCCCAAACGCCAAGGCCCGTGCCAAGATCCCGGCATCTTTGGCCATCTTGATCATCCTCCTTGCCAATCCTCGTGATAAGCGCAACTGTAGCCGGTGAATGCGGAATTCTATTCATGCCCCAAGACTAGAGAGGCGTCAAGGTTGCCGCAGCGTAGGCGATTCGCTCGGACCGAAGCCGGGGGGCGGCCATTGAACGCAAAACATTGCCTGGGTAGCCATTTATCCCCCACCCGTCGCTGGCACGGTACAGGTAGCTGATCCTCGCCGCGCCCACGCGATCGTGACCTTGGAAGGCATGAAAGGTGCTGCATTTAACGCACTGATGCTGTGTCTCATTTGAAGCATGCAGCACCTATTCACTTTTTATGCAAGAGGCTGCTGAAAATCCCGCGTCCCATCCGCGTCCCAAAGGCATTTGGCGGCCGCCAGAATCTAAAACTGGCCATCGAGATTAGGCCCGTGACCTGCGATAATGACCGAAGAGCGGGCGCTTAGCTCAGCGGGAGAGCACCGCCCTTACAAGGCGGGGGTCGCTGGTTCAAATCCAGCAGCGCCCACGGTAAATTTTTCACGTTTGTGCTCGCTATCCCTTCACGTTTTGGCCCGTTTGGCCCCATTCAGAAGAAGGGCTGCGCCCTTTGACGGTCCCGTTCGTGAACTGGCTGCCCGAGTACCCATCGCGGACACAGCACGGTCAGCGATCGGGGAGTTTTTGTGAGCGGCTGTTTTTCTACGGTGGCGGGCCGGCCGAAGCCGCAGCCATGTCCGCAAGGGTCTTTCGCCGCTTTGGCCTGGTGTACTCCTTGCTCGCTTTTGAAAGGGCGTTTGCCCGCCGCCGCTCGAAAGTGTCCGTGGTCCTAAGATTGCGGGTCACGAAAAGGCAGGCCAGAAATAGCGTCATGGGGGCGACTCCCATCACCCGGCACCAGCCCTTCGAGATGTCGTTTCTGGCGGGGTCTTTGATCGAGGCAAAGGTACGCTCGGCGCCGGTGCGCCGCTTGTACGACTGCCGGTGGGCTTTGGAGGGATAGTCATGCTTTTGGGCGGTCTTGAGGCAGACTTGCACCGGCACGGTCACCGTCTTTTGGGTGCAGCAGGTGGGAGCCGGCTCGGGAGCCTGTAAGACCTCCGGTTTGGCCAAAGACAAAGTCATGGAATCCCTACGGTGTGGACAGCGGATCTTTCCCATTGCCGCCGGGCACATCACCCGGTGATAGCCGTCCTGGTCGTAGGCGGTGATCCGCCCGAGCTTGTAGGCGGATAGCAGTGCAGTCTTGTTGTCATGCTCGCTCAGTTGGTCTTTTGAGCAGTCGCGAGAAACGGGTCCCAGTTCCAGCAGCGGCACCGGGGTGGCCGGGCAGTAAAGGTTGCCGTTCGAGATGATCGCCCCCTTGTAGGTTCCTTTGCGGCCCCGGTCGCCCGGGTGCATGTCCTGGACCAGCTTTGCCCCGATGGCTCTCAGCGGCGCCGCCCAGTTTTCAGGGGACCGGTAGCCGTAGGCTGAGTCGGCAAGCACGTCTCCTACCGCAATCCCCGAGTTGTGCATACGCTCGAGCACCGGCACGAAAGCCGGCACCGGGTCTTTCCGGCAGGTAGTAAGCAACATTCGCCGGGCAAGCTCGGGCACAGCCGGACCCCGCTCCTGTCTGACAGTCGTGGCGCCCTGAAGGTAGTAGCCGAAAAAGATCTCATCCGAGCCGGCAGGACCCTCACCGGCCCGGTGTCCCCAGGAGGCCTCTTTGTCTTTGCTTTTGCCGTCTTTCACCGGACGCTTGGCGAAGGTCTCAATATCGGTCCAGTCCACCGCGACCGACGAGCTCTGGTTCTTGTAGCGTTCGGGCACGCTGGCCTCCAGTAGATCGTCGACAACCTGACACAGTTCCAGGGAAGGGGTCCCATCGGGAACCGCTTTGGAAAGCGCATCGCAAACAAGTCCGAAGGTCCGCTCGACCTGACGGTAGGTGAGCAGATGAGACCCCGAGCGCCACTGCACCAGGACACCCAGCCTGCGCTGTTCCTTCTCCGGCAAGCCGATCAGACAAGCGTGGACCCGGGTGAGATGGGCCGGCCGGCCGTCTTCCAGGCTCAAAAGCATGCCGACCAGCAAAGTCCGCACGCTCAACTGACGGCGCCGTACCCCCAAGGCAAGCTTGGCTTCGATTGTCTCAGCAACTCCCGAGTCGTCCAGGACGCCTTCCAGGCGCTCCAGCGACCCGGGAAGCTTCAGCGGGCCGCTCCCAGCAATGCCACCGCTTCGGCCTCGCCGGCGGGCTCCAGCCAGCCGATCAAGTCCCCCAGGCGCTGGGAGCAATGGATCCCGGCGGCGGCCATGAAGGTCGCAAGCCCTAGTGACTCGGCGACCATCGTCAGCCAGGTGGCTCTCAGCCGGCCGGTCTCCAGCCGGGGGAGATCTATTCCCCCTGACAGCGAAGACACCAGGTCATAGGTGACGTTGCGGCGGTTGGGATCTTGGCCACCGATCACATACCCGTCGCCGGCAAACGCCGCGGCGTCCAACAGCCGGTCCTGGTAAGCCGACAGGACGGGCACCGTCCTGGCCTTTAGGCCCATCACCTCAACCAGCACCCCGCCGGAGCGGCAAACCACATCGGTTCCTTTGACAAAGCCCAGTTCCCGTCCGACGATCCCGCAACCCGCCCCCAGGCAGATCAACCCCATTGTGCGTATCCGCCGAGCCTTCGACGGCTGGGCTTCGGCCAGGGCCACATAGGCTGCGATCTGCTGCCGGCTGTACGGCTTTTTGGCACGGTCGCGGGCCAGGGGCTCGGCTGCCGGATAGCTAGCCGGGAGCACCCGGGCTGCGAGGTGACGAAGGTTGGTCCTTAGCGTCCGGCGCGACGGCGCCGACATGTGCCTGGTGGAAGTCTGGATCAGCCGCTCGATTGTCGAGGGATGGAACAAGACCTCGGGTTTTTCCTCCAGGCCGGCAGAGCGCGCAAAGACAACCACCTGGGTACAGGTCCATAAAAGCGTCTTGGCCCGGTCGACGCTTTTGGGATCGGCCAGTGCAACGACCTGGCGCGCAAGCGCTGCCCCGCAACTGTCGAGGGCCTTTGGACTCCAGCGGCGGATGTAGCCGTCGATCCTGGGTGATGACGCCCTCCGGTCTGCCGTGAGAGTCATAAAGTATTTATACTATATGATAAGACTGTGAATACGAATTTCGCCTGTCAGAATTTCAAGTGATGCGTCTGAGCCCTGATCAGAAAGCCGAGGTCCGCCGCATCACAGCGGAACTTGCGGCAATTGCGCGCACCGGCCAGGTGCTTCCAGGAAACATCAATGAACGCATGCAGACCTGCGGCCAGCCAAACTGCGGATGCCATGCCGATCCTCCCCGCCGTCACGGGCCCTACTGGATCTGGACCCGCAAAGTCGCCGCTAAGACGGTGAGCCGGTGGCTTGCCCCCGGGCAGTCGGCTGACTACCAGCCATGGGTGAACAACAGCCGCAGACTAAGGCAACTTGTTGCCAGCCTCGAAGCCGTCGGGGCTTCAGTGCTCGAAGCCGATCCGCGAACCGCCCGGGGATCCAAAAGACGGAAGCGGGGAGCCCCCAAGAATTCCGGCTGATCATTATTGGG